>JBOFQO010000107.1:0-11770 GCA_051660925.1 Silanimonas sp.
AGAAGACCGGGGTGAAGAACAGGCCGAAGAAGGTCACGCCGAGCATGCCGAAGAACACGGTCACGCCCATCACGTGGCGCACTTCCGCGCCCGCGCCGCCGGCGAACACCAGCGGCAGCACGCCGGCGATGAAGGCGAACCTGGTCATCAGGATCGGGCGCAGGCGCAGGCGGCAGGCTTCGATGGCCGCCTCGACGATGCCGAGGCCCTGCTTCTCGAGGTCGCGCGCGAACTCGACGATCAGGATCGCGTTCTTGCAGGCCAGGCCCATCAGCACCACGAGGCCGATCTGCGTGAACACGTTCATGTCGATGATGGTCGGTGGCGCGGCCGTCATCGGGTTGATCCATCCCAACCCGATCTGCGCGCCGAACCACAGGCCGTTGATCAGATTCAGCAACCAGATGCCACCGAAGGCCGACAGCATGCACATCGGCACGATCAGGATCACCGCCAGCGGCAGCGACCAGCTCTCGTACAGCGCGGCGAGCACGAGGTACACGAGCAGCACGCAGAGCGGGAACACCAGGTACTGCGCGAGCCCCTGGTTGACCTGCTGGTAGGTGAGGCCGGTGAACTCCAGCGCCATGCCGCGCGGCAGCACCTGCGCCGCGGTTTCGCGAGCAATGCGCACGGCGTCGGTGGTGCTGACCGCCATCGGATCGAAGGGGCTGGCGCTGACGTCGGCGGCCGGGTAACCGTTGTAGCGGATCACCGGGTCTGGGCCGAAGCTCGGCACCATTTCGACGACGCTGCCGAGCGGCACCATCTGCCCCTGCGCGTTCCGTACCTGCAAACGTGCCACGTCGCCGGGTTCGTCGCGGAACGGCGCATCGGCCTGCGCGTACACCGAGTAGGTGCGGCCGAACAGGTTGAAGTCGTTGACGTAGGCGCTGCCGAGATAGACCTGCAGGGTGTTGTAGACGTCGGTCAGCGCGAGGCCGCCTTCCTTGACCTTGTCGCGGTCGACGACGGCGTCGAGCTGCGGCACGTTGGCCTGGAAGGACGAAAACGCCGAGCCGGGACCGAAGCCGGGCATCTGGCTGACCGCGCCGGTGAAGGCCTGAGTGCTGGCATTGAGTTCGCCGAAGCCGATGCGCTGGCGATCCTGCACGTAGGCTTCAACACCCGCAGCGTTGCCATAGCCGAACACCGGCGGCGGCATCAGCGCGAAGGCGAGGCCGTCCTGGATGCCGCTGAATTTCGCCGTCAGTTCACCGGCGATCGCCGCGGCCGGCTTCGGTAGGGTATGCGGTTCGTCGAGGCCAATGAACATCACACCGACGTTCGGGGTGCTGACGAAATGGATGGCGTTGAGGCCCGGGAACTGCACGACGTCTGCGACGCCCGGGGTCGACAACGCGATCTCGCCCATCCGCTTCATCGCCGCTTCGGTGCGCTCCAGCGTCGCGCCCTCGGGCAGCTGCACGCCGGCGAACAGGTACTGCTTGTCCTGCGTGGGGATGAAGCCGCCGGGGATCTGGAAGAACCCGAGCACGGTCACGCCGACCAGCACCGCATAGACCACCAGCAGGCGCGACGAGCGTCGGATCGTGCCGCCGATGCCGTTCGAGTAGCGGTCGCTGCCGCGCTTGAACTTGGCGTTGAACCAGTTGAAGAAGCGGCCGAACACGCGGTCAATGCCGCGCGCCAGCGCGTCCTTCGGCGCGCCATGCGGCCTGAGCAGCACGGCGGCCAGCGCCGGGCTCAGGGTGAGCGAGTTGAAGGCCGAGATCAGCACCGAGGCGGCGATGGTCACCGCGAACTGCCGGTAGAACTGGCCGGTGACGCCGTCGATGAAGGCGATCGGGATGAACACCGCGGCCAGCACCAGCGAGATCGCGACAATGGGCCCGGACACCTCGCTCATCGCTTTGTGCGCGGCGTCGAGCGGCGTCAACCCTTCCTCGATGTGGCGCTCGACGTTCTCGACGACGACGATGGCGTCGTCGACGACGATGCCGATCGCCAGCACCAGCCCGAACAGGGTCAGCACGTTGATCGAATAGCCGAGCACCAGCAGCACCGCGAAGGTGCCGACGATCGACACCGGCACCGCCAGCAACGGGATGATCGAGGCGCGCCAAGTCTGCAGGAACACCACGACCACCAGCACGACGAGCAGCACGGCTTCGAGCAGGGTGCTCACCACCGAGTCGATCGACTTGCGGACGAACACGGTCGGGTCGTAGGCCACTTCCCAGCTGACGCCTTCCGGGAAGGTCCTCTCCAGCTCGGTCATCTTGGCGCGCACCGCGTCCGACAGCGCGATCGAGTTCGCCCCCGGCGCCTCGAAGATCACAATCGCCGCGGCCTGCTTGTTGTTGAGGTAGCTGTTCAGCGCGTAGGTGTTGCTGCCCAGCTCGACGCGGGCCACGTCCCGTAGCCGCGTGACCGCGCCGTCGGTGCCGGTCTTCAGCACGATGGCGCCGAACTCCTCGGGCGTCTCCAGGCGGCCGCGGGCATTGACCAGCAGCTGCGTGGTCGCACCGCTGGGCTGCGGCGAGGCGCCGATGGCGCCCGCCGAAACCTGGATGTTCTGCTCCTGGATCGCGCCGATGATGTCGAGTGCGGTCAGGCCGCGGTTCGCCGCTTGGTCGGGGTCGATCCAGACGCGCATCGCGTAGTTGCCGGCGCCGAAGGCCTGCGCGTTGCCGACGCCATCGAGGCGCGCCAGTTCGTCCTTGACGTTGAGCGTGGCGAAATTCGACAGGTACAAGCCGTCATAGCGCTCATCCGGCGAGACGATGTGCACGACCATCGTGATGTTCGGCGAGGCCTTAGCGGTGGTCACGCCGAGCTGGCGCACCGCTTCGGGCAGGCGCGGCAGGGCCTGCGCTACGCGGTTCTGCACCTGCATGGCGGCCAGGTCGACGTCGGTGCCGAGCTTGAACGTGACCGTCAGCACGACGGTGCCGTCCGAGGACGCCGCCGACTTCATGTAGATCATGTTCTCAACGCCGTTGATCGTCTCCTCCAAGGGAGCAGCGACCGTATCGGCAATCGTCTTCGGGTTGGCACCGGGGTAGATCGCGGTGACTTGGATGGTGGGCGGCGCGACTTCCGGGTACTCCGTGACCGGCAGGTTCGGGATGGCGATCAGGCCGGCCACGAAGATGACGATGGAGAGCACCGCCGCGAGGATCGGGCGGTCGACGAAAATGCGCGAGAGATCAGTATGTCCGGAGGCCATCGGTCAGCCCTCGCCCGCTTCGGCCGCCGCATCGTCGGCGGCGGTCGCGCCGCCGGCGGCATCGGCTGGGCCCGGAGCCGCGACGACGGTGTTCGGTGCGTCCATCGGCACATCGACCGGCGCGACCGGCGCGCCGGGGAAGAAGATCTTGCGCATGCCGTTGACGATGACTTTGTCGTCGGCATCGAGGCCCTTTTCGACGACCACCAGGCCGTCGATGGTCGGGCCAAGCATCACGTCTTTGCGTACCGCGCCGAGGTGCGGCTCGCCGGTGCCGCCCATCTCTGGCGGTAGCGTCACCTGGTCGGCGACGTAGACGTAGCGGCGGTCCTGGTCGGTGAGCACGGCCTGCGGATGCACGAGCAGGGCGTCGCGCTGACCGGAGCCGAGCAGCTGCACGCGGGCGAACAGGCCGGGCGTGAACACGCCGTCCGGGTTCGGCAGCTCCGCGCGCGCGAAGATCGTGCCGGTGGCCGGGTCGACGGCGTTGTCGACGAAGACCATGCGCCCGGTGTGCGGGAAGCCCTCCTCGTCGGCGAGCGCCACGCGCACCGGGTTCGCGGCGTTGCGTGAGCTCGGTCGGCTGCCGTCGCGGGCCATCTCCTGGTAGCGCAGGTAGGCACGCTCGTCGCCCTGGAAGCTGACGTAAACGGGGTCAAGCGACACGACGGTGGTGAGCACCGGTTCGCCCGGCGACACCAGGTTGCCGGTGCGGATGCGGGCGACGCCGACGCGGCCGGCGATCGGCGCGCTGACGCGGGTGAACGAGAGATTGAGTTCGGCGGTTTCGAGCCGGGCCCTCGCCGCGAGCACGTCGGCGTCCGCTTGGGTCGCTTCGTTCTGCCGGCCTTCGAGCTCACCGGCGCTGACGGCCTTGGCGGCGATCAGGGTCTCGCTGCGCTTCAGCTCGGTGGCGGCGAGCGCGCGCCGTGCCTCGGCGCGGGCCAGGTCGGCGCGGGCGCTCGCCACGGCGGCGCGGTACTCGCGGTCGTCGATGGTGAACAGCAGGTCGCCCTTGTCGACCATGCCGCCTTCGTCGAAGTGCACGCCGGTGATCGTGCCGCCGACGCGCGGGCGGATCTCGGCGCTCTCGATGGCCTCGATACGGCCGGTGAATTCATCCCACTGCGCGACCGACTTCGCCACCACGGGCGCGACGTTCACTTCGGTGGGCGGCATCGGCATCTGGCCGCCACCGCCGCAGGCGGCGAGGGCGAGGGCCAGCGCAAGGGCCAGGCCGGTGCGGGCGAGCAGGGCGGGACGGAGGGCGGAGCCGGCGTGTGGCGTGGGGGCCATGGGTCAGGTCTCGGAAGGAGAAGGGGAAGGGGAAGAGGGCGGGGGTGGCGCGGAAGGCGGAATGCTCGGGGTCGCGGACGACACGCCGCAGCGCAGGGCCAGCCGCGCATCGGCGTCGGCATCGCCAGCGAAGGCGCGCACCTTGGCTTCGATCAGCGCCGCGAGCCGCGGCCGCGCTTCGGGCGGCAGTGGGCTGACGTCGAACAGTTGGTTCCAGAACAGGCCGTCGGCGGCGAGCAGCAGCAGGTAGCGCTCAAGGTCGGCGTCGTCCCACTGCCAGTCAGCGAACTCGCGGGCGTTATGGCTGCGCACGGGGTCCAGCAGGCCTGGGTCGACCATCGCCGCGCTCAGCATTCCCGACACGAAGCGTCGGTGGGCGTCGTCGTCCTCGGCCAAGCTGGAGCGCACGTGGCCGATCATCCGGCAGGCCTTCGGGCAGTGCAGGCCGGCGTCGCCGCCGAGTTCTTCGGATGCAGCGCTCCAATCGGCGATGTCGGCCTCAATCAGCGCCTTCAGCAGCTCTTCCTTGGTGCGGAAGTGGTAGGTGATGCCACCGCGCGTGACGCCGCTTTCCTCGGCCAGGGTCTCGAAGGTGAGGTGGCCAGCGCCGCGCGTCTCGACGATCCGGCGGGCGGCGTCGAGCACCTTCTGGCGGGCTTTCGGAGGGCGGGTCATAAGGGGCGCAACTGTACAGTACGTTCTGTACAGAAAGGTGACACCCGGCGTTCCAATGCAGGAACGCTGTTGAGACAGATTCGCAACAACGCCCCGCGCGCTCAGCCCGCCGCGACCCTCACGTCATCGAATCGCATGGCGCGCCGGCTACCGTGCGTCGAAGGCTCGCGCAGCGGGGATGCGGTGGCGACGCGATGGCGCGCCCCTCATCGCTCGCAACCGCGCTGTTTCGCGTGGGCATGCCGGGCCGATATACTTCCCCGTCCCATTGGCGGCCCCGCCCAACCAGGTATTCCCGTGCGCAATCACGATCTCGTCTTCCTGAAGCGCTTCTCGCTGATCATCGCGGCGCTGTTCGGCCTTATGGTCGTCTTGATCCTGATCGGGCTCTACCTCAACAGCCGCAAGATGCACGAGCCGAACCCCATCGCCGAAGCGCGCACGGTCGAACGCATCCAGCCGCTAGGCGGCGTGTATGCGGGCGAGACCGGCGCCGCAGCGGCGGCGGCGGCGGCCAAAGCGGCGGCGGAAGCGGCGGCGGCGGGCGGCGCGCCTTACGGCGGCACGCTCGATGGCGCCGTGATCTACCAGAACCTCTGCTCGGCCTGCCACGCCAACGGCGCCGGCGGTGCCCCGGCCCCCACGGCCGCAGCCTGGGCGCCGCGCATCGCCCAGGGCCTCGACACCCTGGTGAAGCACGCCACCGAAGGCTTCCAGGGCCAGGCCGGCATCATGCCGGCGCGCGGCGGCAACGCCCGCCTCACCGACGAGCAGGTGCGCGCCAGCGTCGAGTACATGGTCAACAAGTACCAGTAAGCTCCGACAACCCCGCCGTTTCCGACGCCGCCTCCGGGCGGCGTCGCCGTCTCTGGAGTTCCGATGCTGCGTTCACGCCCCGCCCCGCTCGCCCTCGGCCTTGCCCTGCTTGCCTCCGGCTGTGGCGAACGCGCCACGCCCGTCGCCGCCGACGGCATTGCTGCCGTGCAGGGCCGCGGCGAACGCAGCGCCTTCGAGGGCCGGCGCGCCCGCATCGAGGGTGTCGTCACCTTGGTCATGGCCGACGGCGCCTTCGTGCAGGCGCTGCAGGCCGATGCGGATGCGGCGACGTCCGACGGGCTGTTCCTGATGCCCGCCGAGGGCCAGCCGGCGCTCGAGGTCGGGCAGCACGTCGCCGCCGAAGGCATCGTCGCGGAATCCGGTGATGGCGCCACGCTCACGACCCTCGCCGATGCGCGCCTTGAGATCTTCGGGCGCGCGCCGCTGCCCGAGCCGCTCGCCCTCGACGCGCCGCCGGCCGACTGGGAAGCCTTCGAAGGCCTGCGCCTGCGGATCGATGCTCCATTGACCGTCACCGGCAACGACGGCCTGCTGCGTTTCGGCGAGGTCGATCTCGCTTTCGACGGCCGCGTCTACGCGCCCACCGAGGTCGCTCTGCCCGGTGAGGCTGCGCAGGCGCTGCGCGCCGCGAACGGTCGCCGCACCGTCGTGCTGGACGACGCCAGTAGCGCCGAGAATCCGCCGGCCATCGCCTGGCTGCCTGCGCCGGTATCGGCGGATGCGCCGCTGCGCGCCGGCAGCACCCTCGCCGGCGTGCAGGGCGTGCTTGATCAGCGCTGGGGCGGCTACCGCCTGCAGGCCGACGCCGCGGTTCGCGACCTGCAGCAGGCACTGCGGCCGCCGGCGCCGACCGTCGATGGTGCGCTGCGCATCGCGGGCATGAACCTGCTGAACCTGTTCAACGGCGACGGCCAGGGCGGCGGCTTCCCCACCGAGCGCGGCGCCAAGGACTACGACGGTTACGCGCGCCAGCTCGCCAAGCATGTCGAGGTGATCACCGCGCTTGATCCGGCGATCATTGCCGCGCAGGAGCTGGAGAACGACGGCTTCGGCCCGGAATCGGCCGCGCAGGAGCTGGCCGACGCGCTGAATGCCGCGCAGCCTGGCGCGCGATGGACGCCGGTGGCCAGCGACGGCCGTCCGGGCAGCGACCAGATCACCGTCGGCATCCTCTATCGCGCCGAGCGCGTCGAGGCCGTCGGCGCGCCGGCGCTGGCGACCGAGGGGCCGTTCGAGTACGGCAGCCGCCCGGTGCTGGCGCAGAGCTTTCGCGTGGGCCGTGGCCCGGTGTTCACCGTCGCCAGCGTGCACTTCAAGAGCAAGGGCGGCTGCGAGGAGGCGGAGGGCGCCGACCGCGACGAGGGCGATGGCCAGGCCTGCTTCAATGCCAAGCGCGTCGAAAGCGCCGAGGCGATGCACGCGTGGCTGGCCACCGACCCGACGGGCAGTGGCAGCGATCGCGTCGCCGCGATTGGCGATTTCAACGCCTACGCGATGGAAGACCCGATGCGCGGGTTGCGCGAACGCGGCTGGGTGGATGCCTACGCGGTCGGTGCCGCGCGTGCCGCCGCGGACGGTGATGCGCCGGACCACGGTGGCGTACCGCACAGCTTCGTCTTCGACGGCCAGGCCGGTCGCCTCGACCACGCCATGCTGAGCCCCTCGATGGCGATGCTGCTGCGCGGTGCAGCGAAGTGGTCCGTCAACAGCGACGAATCCACCGGTTTCGCCTACGACGGCCCGCTGGGCCGCGAGGCCGGGCCGTGGCGTTCGTCCGACCACGATCCGATGCTGCTCGGTTTCGACGCGAAGGCGACGCGCTAGACTCCGCGCCGCATGAGTCCCTCGCCCGCTTTCCCGACCGAACCCGGCCCGCTGCTGCTGCGCGGCCCGGCCGGCCTTGTCGAAGCGGCGGTCGAGCTGCCGAAGGCCGAGGACGCGCGCCGTGGCGTCGCGGTGATCGGCCATCCGCACCCGCCGGACGGCGGAACGATGAGCAACAAGGTCGTCACCACCATCGCGCGCGCGCTGGCAGAGTCTGGGATCGCGTCGGTACGCTTCAACTTCCGTGGCGTTGGCGCCTCGGAAGGCGAGTACGACCAGGGCCGCGGCGAGACGCTCGACTACCTCGCGGTGGCGCAGTGGCTGCAGGCCGCGCGCCCGAACGACGCGCTGTGGCTGGCCGGATTCTCCTTCGGTAGCTGGGTGGCCCTGCGCGCCGCGCGCCAGCTGCCGGTGCAGCAGATGGTCTGCGTCGCGCCACCGGTGGGCTTCCGCGACTTCACCGGCGTGCCGCCGCCGCCCTGCCCGTGGTTGGTGGTGCAGGGCGAACAGGACGACATCGTCGACGCGCAGAAGGTCTTCGACTGGGTGGCCGCCGCCGATAATGCGCCGACGTTGGTGCGTATGGCCGAGGCCGGGCATTTCTTCCACGGCCGACTCGTCGACCTGCGCGGTGCGATCAAGAACGGCGTGCGTAAGAACCTGCCGCCGCTGCAGCGGCAGGCCTGAGCGGCGCGATGCCGGGCCGGCCTTCAAAGCGCTACCTCAATGGTGTGGCCGAAGGCCGCTGGACGCAGGATGCCGGCCAGCTCGCCGCGCTCGTCGAGCTCGATCGTGTTGCGGTCGAACTGTTGGAGCGGCGTCGTGCTGGGTTTCTGAAGAAGCTCGGCTTCCGGCTCGCCGGTCACGCCGGCGTGCGCGGCCTGTACCTGTGGGGCGGCGTGGGTCGCGGCAAGACCCTGCTCTGCGACCTGCTGCTCGACGCCTGTGCCGAGCTGAAGCCGCAGCGCCTGCACTACCACCGCTTCATGCAGGACGTGCACGCGCGGATGAAGGCCCTGCACGACACCGCCGACACCCTGAGCGTGGTCGCCGCGCAGTACGCGCAAGCCTCGCCGCTGCTGGTGCTGGACGAGTTCTTCGTCAACGACATCGCCGACGCGATGATCCTCTCGCGCTTGCTGGAGCAGTTGTTCGATCGCGGCGTGACCCTGGTAACGACCTCGAACATCGCGCCGCCGGGGCTGTACGCCAACGGCCTGCAGCGCACGCGCTTCCTGCCGGCGATCGCGCAGATCGAGCAACACTGCACCGTGCACAAGCTTGAAAGCGCGACCGATTTCCGACTGCGGCAGCTCACCTGCGCTGACACATGGCACGTGCCGATCGACGCCGAAGGCGAAGCGCAGCTGGCCGAGCACTTCCGCGTGCTGAACGGGATCGGCCTGTGCCAGACCTGCCCGCTATCGGTGAATGGCCGCGACATCCCAGCCAAGGCGCTGGGCGAGGGCGTGGCCTGGTTCGACTTCGAAGCGCTGTGCGTGGGCCCGCGCTCGGCCGCCGACTACATCGAGATCGCCAGCGAGCACCACACCCTGCTGCTCAGCGGCGTGCCGACCTTCAGCGATGAAGCCACCGACCCGGCACGGCGCTTCATCCACCTCGTTGACGAGCTGTACGACCGCAACGTCAACCTCGTTGCCACCGCCGCCGCGCAGCCGCAGGGGCTGTACAGGGGCTTCAAGCTGCGCGTCGAGTTCGAGCGCACGGTGTCGCGGCTGATCGAGATGCGCAGCCAGGAGTTCTTGGCGAGGGCCCATCGGCCGTGACGACCGGCGTCCCCGTGCTGACCTACCACGCCGGCCTCGTCGACGGGAATGACTACGCCAGCAACGACCACGTGGCGCTGGCCGCCGATCTGCGCGTCATCGCCGGCACCGGGCGCCGCGTCGTGCCGCTGCAATGGGTGGTCGATGCGCTGCTCGGCCGGCGCGACTGGTCGACGCTTGAGGGCGCGGTCGCGCTGAGCTGCGACGACGGCACCGCCTTCGATGCCGTGCGGGGGCGCATCTACGGCGCTCATGGCCCGCAGCCTTCGCTGCTCGGCGTCCTTGAGGACTGGGTCGCCGAGGCGCCCGCGGTACGCGCTGAAGCCTCGATCACGAGCTTCGTTATCGCTTCGCCCGATGCGCGGGAGGCCATGGACCGCGCCTGCCTGTTCGGTGCTGGTGACCTCGGCGACGACTGGTGGCGCGATGCGCGGTCCGGTGGCCGGATGGTGATCGGCAGCCACAGCTGGGACCACAACCACCCGAGCCTGCCATCGCCATCGGACATCGATCTGCCACGCGGCGATTTTTTCGCGATCGACAGCGAGATCCGTGCCGAGTTCGAAATCGCACAAGCGCAGCGCTTCTTCGTCGGCGCGCTCGGCCAGGCACCGTCGCTGTTCGCCTACCCGTTCGGCCACGTTCCGGCGTTTCTGCGCGACGACTGGCTGCCGCGCCGCGGCCCAGGCCTCGGGCTCGACGCGGCGTTCGACACCGTGCCGGCCCACGTCGTGCCTGGCGCCAACGCATGGGCGCTACCGCGCTACGTGTGCCGCTGGCACTGGCGCAGCCCAGAGGGGCTGGCGCGCCTGCTCGACACCGGTGCGCCGGGCGCTTGAGACCTCAGAACGGGCCGATAGCGCGCAGCGTTTCGACGATCTCGGCGCGCCGGGCGGCCGGAAGCGGCTTGTGCCACTTCACGATCAGGTGTTCGTAGGGCGTCGTCTCGTAGCCGACACTGGCGTGCACCGCGGAGGCCCGGGCGTCGCCGCAGTAGCCACCGAATGCCTCGCAGCGATCTGCGAACTTCGCGAAGCCGTGCAGCTGCGTGTGGGCGAGCAGGCCACCGGCGGCGTTGACCAGCGTGCGCTGTTCCTCGCTCATCAGGGCGAACGCGCGGCCGTCCGTGCAGCCGCCTCCGGCCAGCATCAACGTTGGGCTGTATTGGGTGAAATGCACGTAGGACAGCTGCACAAGATGGTCCTCGCGGTGCCGATAGAAGGCGACGATGTGGTGCTCGAAATCCGGGGCGCTCTGGCGGAACTTGCGCTGGAAGATGTGCTCGGCGAAAGCGCGACCGTCATCGACCTCGGAGATGAGGATGAAGGGCTGGAGTGTCGGGGCGAGTTCGGCGGGTGTCATGGGCATCGGCAGCCAGTGGGAAGAACCGACACTAGCCGCCGAACCCAACCGGCGTCGATCATGTCGGCATGAGGTCTGCCGCTCGACACGTCACCCACGCTGCCGCCCTGGCGTCGGCCCTGTTCCCGTGGCTCGTCGCACTGCTCATCGCCACGGCGCTGTTTCTGCTGTTTGCGCCGGGCTGGTTCACCTTCGACACCGCGCACCAGTGGTGGATGGCGCGCACCGGCCAGCTGGACTCGACGCATCCGGCGGTGATGGTGCGGCTCTGGCAGGCCAGCCGCTGGCTGCTGCCCGACCCCCAGGGCTTCTTCGCGCTGCAGCTGCTGCTGCTCTGGGGTGGGTTGGCTTTCGTGGCCACCGCGTTGCCGCTGCGCGCGCCGTGGCGGATCGTTGTGTTGCTCGGCGTCGGGCTGTGGCCGGCCTTCGTCGCGCTGCAGCCGCAGGTCTGGAAGGACCTGTGGATGATCGCCGCGTTGCTGTGGGCGCTCGGCGCGCTGCTGCGCGAGCAGGCCGCTGCGGCGTGGCGCTGGCGCGCCCTCGCGCTGCTGATGCTGGCGCTGGCGACGGCCTTCCGCTTCAACGCGATCACCGGCGTGCTGCCGCTGTGGGCCTGGCTGGCCTGGCGCATCGCGCGCGTGCCGGTGCCGGAGCGCGTCGGGGGCCGCCGTCGCGGCCTGCTCGCGCTCGCCAGCCTGCCCCTGCTGTTGCTGCTTGCCGCGCTGCCGGATCGCGTCGGCACCGTCCGCCACGTCACGGTGTGGCCGATCCTCGCGCTGTGGGACCTCGCCGCGGT
>JBOFQO010000108.1:0-5556 GCA_051660925.1 Silanimonas sp.
GCGTGGCAGCGCGCGCGAGCTGCTCGAGCAGGTGCAGCTCGGCAGCCTGGCGATGACCCAGGCATCAGCCGGCCAGCTCGAGGCCTTCGCGCCCGAGTTCGCGCTGTTCGGCCTGCCCTATCTGTTCGATGACGCCGAGCACTTCTGGCGCTTCGCCGCCACGCCGCAGGCCGAGCATCTGCTTGCCTCGACGGCGCCGCGCCGCCTCGTCGGGCTGACCCTCTACGACGCCGGTGCGCGCAGCTTCTACCTCGCGGAAGGCCGCCCGCCGGTGCGCCGCGTCGAGGATCTGCGTGGCCTGAGCCTGCGGGTGATGCCGAGCCGCACGGCGATGCGGATGGTCGAGGCCTTCGGCGCCAAGCCGGTGCCGATCCCGTTCGGCGAGCTCTACACCGCGCTCGACAGCGGCACCGTCGACGGTGCGGAGAACAACGCGCCCTCGCTGTTCACCTCGCGGCAGTTCGAAGTGGCCGGCAGCTACAGCCTGAACGGCCACATGATTCTGCCCGACGTGCTGGTGATCGGTGCCGACGCGTGGTCGCGGCTGTCGATGGATGACCAGGCCATCGTCCGCGAATCGGCGTTGGCCTCGATGCAGGTGCAGCGGCGGCTCTGGGCGGAAGAGGAAGCACGCTCGCTCGCGGCGATGCGCGAGGCCGGGCTTGAGATCGTCGAGGACGTCGATGCCGCCGGCTTCCGCGCCGCGACCGTGGACTTCGCCGATGCCTTCGCCGCCGAGCAGCCCGGTGTCGCGCCCTTGTTCGCCGCCGTCGAGGCCACGCGATGAACGCGCTCGCAGCCCTCAACACTCGGCTCGAAGCCCTGCTCGGCCCACTGGTGGCCGGGCTGTGCGCCGCGCTGACCGCCGTCGTACTGTGGCAGGTCGCCACGCGCCTGCTGTCGCGCGCCGCCACGGCCTTCGACCGCGTCGCCTGGATCGAACCCTCGCGCTGGACCGAGGAGCTCGCCTCCTTCCTGCTCGCCTGGACAGCGCTGCTCGGCGCGGCCTACGCGCTTCGCCGCGGCGAGCACATCGGCCTCGACCTGCTGTACGCGCGGCTCGACGACGGCGCGCGGCGCGCGGCCGACCTCGCCACGCGCGCGGCCGTGGTGCTGTTCGGTTTGGCGCTGGTCGGCGGCGGCTTGCGCCTGACCTGGCTGACGTGGGTGCTCGATCAGCGCACGCCGGCGCTGGGCTGGCCGATGGGCGCCGTCTACGCCGTGGTGCCGGTCGCCGGTCTGCTGCTGGTGCTGTTCGCGCTGCAGCGCGTCTACGTCGAGGACGCGCCCGATACGGAGCTCGTCAAGGTGCCGGGAGAGCGCGAATGACCCTCGCCACGTTGGCCGGCATCCTGCTACTGATGATGATGCTGCGCGTGCCGATCGCGGTGGCAATCGGCCTCGCCTCGCTGGCCGCGCTACTGCTTGAACTACCGCCGGAAACGGCGGCAGCGACGGTTGCGCAGCGGCTCGCGGTGTCCGGTTTCAGTTTCACGCTGATCGCGATCCCGCTGTTCATCCTCGCCGGCAAGCTGATGGCCTCCGGCGGTGTCGCCCGGCGGCTCATCGACTTTTCGCGTGCCGCCGTGGGCGCCTTGCCCGGTGGACTGGCGTTGACCAACGTGCTCGCGAACATGTTGTTCGGCTCGGTTAGCGGCTCGGCGGCGGCGGCCGCCAGCGGCATCGGCGGCTTCATGATCCCGTCGATGGCGAAGGAGGGCTACCCGCGTCCCTACGCCGCGGCGCTGACGGCGACGGCGGCCACCACCGGCCTGCTGATCCCGCCCTCGAACGTGATGCTGGTCTACGCCGTCGTTGCTGGCGGCGTGTCGATCAGCGCGCTGTTCGTCGCCGGCTACATCCCCGGCCTGCTGCTCGGCTTCGGGCTGATGGGCCTGGCGATGGTGACGGCGGCGCGCCGCGGTTACGGCGAGCGCCTGCCCTTCCCCGGTTGGCGCGTCTTCGCGCGCGCCGCGCTCGGCGTGCTGCCCAGCGCGGTGCTGCTGCTGGTGGTGATGGGCGGCATCGTCAGCGGCCTGTTCACCGCGACGGAGTCGAGCGCGGTGGCTGTGGTCTATGCCGGCGTGCTGGCGCTCGTGGTCTACCGCGAGATCGGCTGGCGCGACCTGCCGCGATTGCTGGCCGAGACGGCGGCCACGACCGGCATGGTGTTCTTCCTGATCGGCACGTCCGTCTGCCTGGCCTGGATCTTCGCCTACGCCGACGTGCCCGGCCTGATCGCGTCGAGCTTCTCGGTGCTGATCAAGCACCCGTGGCTGCTGTTGCTGGCGGTGAACTTGGTGTTGCTGATCGTCGGCACTTTCATGGACATCACGCCGGCACTGCTGATCTTCACGCCGATCTTCCTGCCGCTGGCGCTGCTGGTTGCGCCGGAGATGGGCTTGACGCCGGAGGCGATGAAGTACCACTTCGGCATCGTCCTGGTCTTCAACCTGTGCCTCGGCCTGGTCACGCCGCCGGCCGGCACCACGCTGTTCATCGCCGCCGGCATCGCCAAGGTGTCGCTGGCCTCGATGCTGAAGCCGCTGGCGCCGATCATCACCGTCAGCATCGTCGTGCTGCTGTTCGTCACCTTCGTTCCGGCCACCACGCTGTGGCTGCCGCGCGCCTTCGGCCTGCTGCCTTGAGGTCTGTGCGTCGTCCCCGGAGATCGTCATGCGCCCGCTTATTGATCGTCGCCGCTTCCTGACGCAGGCCGTGGCGCTTGCCGGCGGCGGCACGCTCGCCGCGTTGCCTTGGGCTGGCGCCTTCGCCGCCAACCGCGGGCAGGCGAAGATCGCCGAGATCCGCGCCTACGCCGTGCCGAAGGCCGTGTTCGTTCAGGTCGTCAGCGACGACGGCACCAGCGGCTGGGGCGAGGCTGGCCACGAGGGCGGCGCCGATAGCGCGCGGCTGGTCAACGGCCGCTTCGATTCGCTGCTTGAGGGCACCGATGTCTTCAACGCCGAAGCCGCCTGGGACCGCGTGTACTTCGAGGCCGACGAGCTGGGGCCCTCCGGGCTCGCTGCGTATGCGATGTCGGGCATCGACAACGCGCTGTGGGACCTGCGCGGCAAGCTGCTCGGCGTGCCGGTGTGGCGGCTGATCGGCGGCAAGTACCGCGACGATGTCGAGCTCTACGGCTCGTTCTCGCGCGACAACGGCGAGGGCGGTTTCCTGACGCCCGCACAGTGCGCGGCACGCGCCGAATCGCTGGTCGAACTCGGCTTCAAGACCATCAAGGTGCGGATGGCGATTCGCGAGGAGCGTCGGGACCCCGCCGACGACCCGATGCTGCCGTGCATGCGCGCAATCCGTCGTGCGGTTGGCGACGGCATCGCGCTGTACGCCGACCCGAACGAGGGCTACAGCGTGGCGCGCGCGATCCGCGTCGGCCGCCAGCTCGAGGACGAGATCGGCATCGCGGTCTACGAGAGCCCGGTGGCCGCATTCAACCTCGACGGCCTGGGCCAGGTCGTCGACGCGCTCGATGTCGAGGTCGCCTCGGGCGAGCTGCTGGCCACGCGCTGGCAGTTCCGGGACCTGATCACCCGTGGCCGGGTCGACGTCATCAACCCGGACCTCGCCGTGCTCGGGGGCATCACCGAAGGCAAGAAGATCGCCGCCCTCGCCGAAGCCTTCGATCGCGGCATTGCCGTGCACAACGCACGACCCACGCTGCTCACCGCCGCGCACCTGCACTACCTCGCCAGCTGCCGCACCGCCGACCGCCCGCAGGAGCACCCGGGTCCGGAGCGGCTGAAGGAGCTGTGGCGCTTTTTCGCGGCCCCTCTGCCGTGGTCGGGCGGCCGGATGGCGATTCCCGACGGCCCGGGCATTGGCCTCGAGGTCGACGAGGCGGCGGTACGCCGTGAGGCGCAGGGCTAGCGTTACGCCCCAAAGCGGTCCGACCAGTGCGTCAGGCTATGTCAATCCCTGGAAATACTCAGAATACTTCGGCAAAACCACTTGACTGATATTGGTCCTACCGATACGGTAGAGCGGCGACTCTAAATACGGCCGTCATGCGGCCTCACCGCTGCTCGGAGTGAACCCATGTCGATGCGTCCGCTGTCCCGCCGTGCCCTTGTTCTCGCCATCGGTGTCGCGCTCGCCGCCGGCGCCCAGGCCCAGTCTGCGCCCGCGTCGGCGGGCACACCGTCGGAAGACGACCCCGCTGAGCTCGATGCCGTGATCGTGACCGGCGTACGCGCGGCGATCTTCAACGCGCGCAACGAGGAGCGCGAACGTGACGTGGTCTCGAACATCGTCAGCGCCGACGATGTCGGTCAGTTCGCCGACCAGAGCGTTGCCGAATCGCTGCAGCGCGTGCCGGGCATCGGCGTCGATCGCGACGCTGGCGAAGCACGTCGCCTCACGGTCCGCGGCCTTGGCCCGCTGTTCAACCCGGTGCGCCTGAACGGCATGCTGATCGGCAGCTCCGACCTCGACCGCGACGCGGTCGTCGATATCCTGCCGAACGATCTGCTCGGCACGCTGGAAGTGACGAAGACGCTGACGCCGGACATGGATGGCGATGCCATCGGCGGCGCGATCGACCTGAAAGGCATCGACCCGTTCGAGCGCGATCCCGGGGGTAGCCTGCGCGTCGAAGCCAGCCAGCAGGACTATTCCGGCAAGGTGCGGCCGAAGGTCAACGGCGGCTGGACCACCAACTTCGACACGGCGAACGGTGGCCGCATCGGCATCTCGCTCGCGGGCAGCTACAGCGACCGCACGCTGGAAGGCGACGTCCTGCGCAACCGCGACACGCCGGTGTACAGCCGGGTGGGATCGCCCGACCGCAGCTCGCCGGCCGAGGGCTTTCTGCTGCGCAGCGTGCGCGCGGAACAGCGCTTCGATGTCAGTGAGCGCGAACGCGCCGGTGTCGCCGGCAGCGTGAATTGGAGTGTCAACCCGAGCCACGAGTTCGATTTCCGCTTCGTCGCCAGCGAGTTCAATCGCGAAGACGTGCAGGTCACCAACCGCTATCAGTTCCCCACCAATCCGACGACGGTCACGCCGACCAACCAGGTGGTGCTGGCGCTGGGCCCGCGCACTGGCACGTTCCGCAACGCCGAGCTGCGCAAGCAGGTGACCTTCCTGACCCGCGACGAGTCGACGTGGATGACCCAGCTGGGCGGACGCAGCAGCGTCGGCGAGTGGGACTTCAACTACTGGGTGGGCGCGAGCCAGAACGAGATGGACATCCCCGAGCAGCTGACCGGCCGCTTCCGCATCCGCGGTATCACCGCCGACGTCGCGCAGACTGCGGACGGCATCATCGTCACCGCGCGCCCCGGCACCGCGGCGACGAGCAATCCGGACAACCTCGCCAACTACGCTTACGACAACCTCACGCTGATCCAAGAGTTCCGCACCGACGACATCCTGACGGCGCAGTTCGACGCCTCGCGCGAGCTGCTCATCGCCGACCAGCCGGGCCGGCTGAAGTTCGGCCTGAAGGCCAACCGGCGCGACAAGGACGTCGACCGCCAGGAAACGAGCGGCAACCCGTCGGGCGCTGGCGGTGTACCGGCGACCACGCTCGCGGGA
>JBOFQO010000109.1:0-2332 GCA_051660925.1 Silanimonas sp.
AGCCGGCGCTCCCACTCAAGGCCGACGCCGGTGTCGGGAAGCACGGCGTCCGGAGCCTCCGTCGGATCAGCAAGCGCCGCGAACAGCGGCTCGAGCAGGTCACCGCCCTCGCGTGGCGTCCGCCGATCGGCCGCCGCCAGCCATCGGGCCATCGCCGCCCGCAGCGCTTCGGTCTTCGGCCACGGCGTGTCGAGATCGGCGTTCGACAGCGCGTGAAGGCCGGAGGACAGCGTCACCGCGCGGTGCGCGGGATGGTTGGACGCGTAGTGCGCCGCGCTGTCCCACAGCAGCAGGTTGAAGCGGCCGTAGTCGGCGGCGATCGGCCCCAGGACGTCGACGTAGCCGGCGGCCGTCGCGTCACCGGCGATGAAATCCGCGACCAGCGCGCCGCGCGACCGCGGTGCCGATTCCGCGCGCCCCAGCCGTACATTGGTCACGGCGGCGACGCGGCCGCGCCGGTCCACCTGCAACCAGCCGCCACCGGCCTGCAGGTCGCGCCCGCCGTACGTGACCTCCTCGGCATCGAGGAATCCTGCCGCCGCGGTCGGGCGCGCGTGGAATTCGTCGCGATTGCCGGCCAGCACGAAGCGCCAGCGCGGGTGTGCATCAACGGCGAAGGCGATCAGGCACATGCGCGTGCGCCGGCCTGGGACCGCATCGCCTCACGCAGGGTCGTCCACGCCGCGCGCTTCTCGTCAAACGAGCGCGCCGCATGCGCCGGACTCGTCGAGGGCAGGCGCAGCACCGGCACGCAGTGCGCGATCTCGCCCAAAGCGGGGCGCACGTGGCGATCGAACAGCTGCGCGGCCGTGCCGCCGTTCAGGGCGATGACGCCGACCGTCGGATGCCGGCGCAGCAGGCCAGCGATGTCGTTCACCGCGACGCTGTCCGCCGCGATGGCGCTGTCGAGGCTGCCCGCCCGCTCGCACTCGGCGAGCACGTCCCAGAGCGCGACGCCGGCGGCATTCAGGGCCACAACGCGCTCGGCGTAAGTCGCCTGCGCGGGCACGTCGAACAGCGCGTCCATCAGCGGCCAGAAGCCGTTGCGCGGGTGCGCGTAGTACTGGCCGGCGCGCAGCGAGGCCACGCCGGGCATCGAGCCGAGCACCAGGGCGCGCGGCGTCGGGCCGAGAGCGGGGGGAAAGGAGGTGACGCGAGGCATGCGGCGAGCATAGCGACCGCCGTCGCGCCGCGGAGACGTTCAGCGCGTCGCGTCGTTGGCCGACCCGTCACTCAGCGCATCGCGCGCACGCACGGCGAGTTCCGGCTGATCGGCGAACACACCGGTGACGCCGGCCTCGGCGAGCTGGCTGATCAGCGCTTCAGCGGGCTGCGGCTGGCCGGCCGCGTCGACGAACAGGTACGGCGGCTCCTTCCGGATGGTGTACGCATGCACCGCAAAGCCCAGCGAGCGCGCCTCGGCCAACCACGGGGCAATCGCGTCACCCAGCCGCGGGCGCGGATCGGCGGCGCCCTCAGGGGCCGGCGTCGCCTGCACCAGGCTGGCCGTCCACGGCCCCAGCCCATCAACGTCGGCGCGTAGCGCGGCCAGCGCCGCAGGCGTCAGCAGATCGCCGTAGTGCGTCGCCGCGCCGAAACCCGGCACCGCCTCGGCGATCGCGCCATAGCGTGCGCCGACGTCATCGCCCCGCGCCGCGAACCAGACCAGGTCATACGGCTGGCCGAAGTTGGTCTCCGTGGGGTCGCTGCGCCCCGAGGTGTCACCGAGCAGGAAGACGAGGGGCAGGTCGACGCCAGCGCGCGGCAGCAGTTCGCGATTCAGGCGCCGCAAGTTGTCGAGCTCGAAGCTCTGGATGAACACCCGCGCCGGGTCGACGAACTCGCTCGCCACCAGCTCGTCCACCAACATCGCGCTGGTGTCCATGGCGATCGGCGTGCCGTCGAGGTGTCGGCCCTCATGCAGGAAGAACACCGGGTGCTTGGTTTCCGGGTAAACGCCGATTGGCCGGCCGAGGCGTTCGCCCTCGGCCTTCGCCAGCGCGATCACCTCGGCGAAGGTCGGGATGCCGAACTGCCCGTCGAAAGCGGCGCTGCCCGGGCGCACGTCGGGCCGCGTCTCGCGGGCCTTGAGCGTGCGGACCTCGGCCAGCGAGAAATCCTCGGTGAACCAGTCCTCAATCCACACGCCGTCAATGCGCTTGCGGGCCTTGCGATCGGCGAACTCCGGACGATCGGCGACGTCGGTGCTGCCGGACAGCGCGTTTTCGTGGCGCACGACGAGCACGCCGTCGCGGGTCGGGACGAGGTCCGGTTCGATGAAATCGGCGCCCTGCGCAACGGCGAGGCGATAGGCCTCGATCGTGTGCTCGGG
>JBOFQO010000110.1:0-3256 GCA_051660925.1 Silanimonas sp.
ACCGTCGCGTCGGCAGCGCCCGGCGTCGCGTCTCGGCGCGAGGCTTCGGTGCGCTGCGCCTCGGCGGCCAGGCGCGCGGCGTCGGCTTGCGCCTGGGCGTCGGCCAGGGCCTGCGCATCGGCCTCGCGCTGCGCCGCGACGGCCTCGGCGGCGGCCAGGGCCTCGCGAAGCCGGGGTACCGCAGGCGCCTCAGCGTCGACGCGCGCAAGCAGCGCGATGAGTCGCTGCGCTTCGACGAAGTCTTCGGCCGCGGTGGCCTGCTCCGCACCGATCATCACGTAGGGCGCAAGGTCGACCAGGGCGGTCTGCACGCCGGCGTCGCCGGGCTCGCGCTCGCGCAGCGCGAGGTAATCCTCGACGGCGTTGTCGCCGGCCGGCGAGTAGAGCCGGTTCGCCGCCAGGGACGTCGACGCGCGCTGACGCAGGGTGGCGGTATCGAGCGCGGCAGCGTCGCGCGTCGGCGAGGCATCGGCGGCCGGCGTGTTGGTGGTCGCGTCGGCGGCGGGCGATGGCGCGGGCGCTCCAGCGGGCGGTGCCTCGTCGCCGCAGGCGATCAACCCGAGAGCCAGGGATATCGGCAGTGCGAGGCGGAGAACGGTGCGCATGGCGAAGCTCGGGAGGCGAGGCCGCGCACGCTGAGGCTCGCGCATGACAGGTTCGTGGCGTGTGGCCCGCCGCTACAGCGAACTGCGGCGGCGCGCACAGGTGGGGCACACTGTTTGACCTTCGATCGCGCCATGAACGACTCGCCCGTGACCCCAGCATTTCCCATCGCCGCGCTGCTGCCTAGGCTGAGTGCGTCGCTCGCCACGCACTCGCGTCTGGTGCTTGAGGCGCCGCCGGGGGCGGGCAAGACCACGCAGGTGCCGCTGGCCCTGCTCGACGCGCCGTGGCGTGCTGGCGGGAAAATCCTGATGCTCGAACCCCGCCGCGTGGCCGCGCGCGCGGCCGCCGGCTTCATGGCCCAGCAGCTCGGCGAGGAGGTCGGACGCACGGTGGGCTACCGCATCCGCTTCGAGGCGAAGGTCTCGGCGGCGACCCAGGTCGAAGTCGTCACCGAGGGCATCCTGACACGGCGGATCCAGGATGACCCGACGCTGGACGGCATCGCTGCGATCCTGTTCGACGAGTTCCATGAGCGGCATCTTGCTGCCGACCTGGGCTTGGCCCTCGCGCTCGACGTGCAGACCCAGTTGCGCCCGGACCTGCGGATCGTGGTGATGTCAGCGACGCTCGACGGCGAGCGCCTCGCGCGCTTCCTCGACGCGCCGCGCCTAACGGCGGAAGGCCGCGCCTACCCGGTGACGGTGAAGCACTTCCCGGCGCGCCGCGACGAGGCGCTGGCGATGCAGCTACGCCGCTGCGTGGAGATGGCGCTGGCCGAGCATCCGGGCGATGTGCTGGTGTTCGTGCCCGGGCAACGCGAGATCGCCGAGGCGACGCGCTCGCTCGAGGCGGCGATGGCCTCCGGCGCGATCTCCGCCGGCGTGCGCCTGCTGCCGCTGCATGGCGAGCTGCCGGTGGAAGCGCAGAGTGCGGCGCTGAATCCCGACCCCGAGGGCCGCCGCCGCGTGGTGCTGGCCACCAACGTTGCGGAATCCAGCGTGACGTTGCCTGGCGTTCGCGTGGTGATCGACGCCGGCCTCGCGCGCGAGCCGCGTTTCGAGCCGAACTCGGGCTTCTCTCGGCTGGACACGGTGGCGATCTCGCAGGCGAGTGCGGACCAGCGCGCCGGCCGCGCCGGCCGCGTCGCGGAAGGCTGGTGTTACCGCCTGTGGCCGGAATCACAGCGGCTGGAGCCGAATCGTCGCGCCGAGATCGCGCAAGTCGAGCTGTCCGGATTGGCGCTCGAGCTGGCGGCGTGGGGCGAAAGCGAGCTGCGCTTCGTCGACGCCCTGCCGGGCGGCGCGCTGGCCGCGGGCGTCGACCTGCTGCAGTCCTTGGGCGCCCTCGACGCGTCCGGCCGCATCACCGCATTCGGCCAGCGCGTGCTCGGCGTGGGCACGCACCCGCGCCTCGCGGCGATGCTGCTCTCGCCGAAAGACGCGACCGAGACCGCGCTGGCCTGTGACCTCGCAGCACTCATCGAAGCCCGTGACCCGCTGAAGGGCCCGCGTCGGGACGACGTGGCCGCGCGCTGGCAGGCGCTGGCCGCCTTCCGCGCCGGGCGCGCGCCGTTCGAGGCCTCGCGCTCGGGCCTCGCCGCGATCGATGCGCAGGCCAAGCAATGGCGTCGTCGGCTGCGCTGCGAGGCGCTGCCGCCGAAGGATGCGCCGAACCACCTCTTCGGCGACCTGCTGGCGCATGCGTTCCCGGATCGCATCGGCGTGCAGCATCCGACCGACCCGCGCCGCTACGCTTTGAGCAACGGCCGCAGCGCGCGGCTGTTCGATGATTCCGCGCTGTTTGGCGAGCCGTGGATCGTGGCCAGCGAGCTGCGCTTCGAAGCCCGCGACGGGCTCGTGTTGCGCGGTGCCTCGGTCGACGAGTCGCGCTTGAAGACGGATTTCCCCGAACGCTTCGTCGAGGAGGACACCGTGCGCTGGGACGCGAACGCCCGTGCCCTGGTCGCGCGCCGCGAGCGCCGCTTCGAGCGCGTCGTGCTCGACAGCCGGCCGGCCGGTCGTCCCGACCCCGCGCGCGCCGCGCAGGCGCTCACCGACGCGGTGCACGAGCTCGGCCTCGAATCGCTGCCGTGGACCGAAGGCCTGAAGCAGTGGCGCGAACGACTCCGGTGCCTGAGGGAATGGATGCCGGAACTGGATTGGCCCGAAGCCTGCGACGAGGCGCTGCTCGCCTCGCTCGACGAGTGGCTGAAACCCGCCTTCAGCGGCAAGGCTCGGCTGGATGCCTTAAGCGAGGAGGAGCTCGGCGAGGCGCTGAAATCCCGCCTCGACTGGTCGTTGAAATCGAAGATGGATGCGCTGGCGCCCCGCCGGATCACCGTGCCCTCCGGCATGGAGCGGCCGATCACTTACGCCCACGGCGAGCGACCCGTGCTCGCCTGCAAGCTGCAGGAGCTGTTCGGCCTCGCCGACACCCCGCGGATCGCCGACGGCCGCGTTCCGCTGACCCTGCACTTGCTTTCGCCCGGCGGCGCACCGCTGGCGATTACGCAGGATCTGAAGAGCTTCTGGAACAACGCCTATCCTGACGTCAAGAAGGACATGAAGGGCCGTTACCCGCGCCACCCGTGGCCCGACGACCCGTGGACCGCCACGGCGACGCATCGCGCGAAGCCGCGGGGGACGTGAAG
>JBOFQO010000111.1:0-12041 GCA_051660925.1 Silanimonas sp.
GCATCGACTCCAATCCGTCGTTGCAGGCTACCCTGCAAGTCTCGACGCGAATGGAGCCCCGGTCCCCGGATGGAGTGGTTGGCGCGCACTGACACGTGGCTGCTGGGCGGCGCCCTCGTCGCCCTGCTGGGCATCGGCTCGAGCCTGGTCGCGCGGCGCTTCGGCGCGCCGCTGCTGCTGGTCTTCCTCGCGCTCGGCGTCGCGCTCGG
The DNA here is from genome assembly GCA_051660925.1 of Silanimonas sp. Classification (GTDB taxonomy): domain Bacteria; phylum Pseudomonadota; class Gammaproteobacteria; order Xanthomonadales; family Xanthomonadaceae; genus Silanimonas. The sequence continues at coordinate 210 of JBOFQO010000111.1, forward strand.
ACCGGAAGGCGCGGGCTTCGCCATCGCCCCGGGCATCGTCTACGCCATCGGCGCGCTGGCGCTGGCGATCATCCTGTTCGACGGCGGGCTGCAGACGCGGCCTGCGCCGCTGCGTCCGGCCATCGCGCCAGCGCTGTGGCTGGCGACCGCCGGCGTGGCGATCACCGCGGTGCTCACCGCGCTGGCGGCGATGTGGCTGCTCGGCGTCGGCTGGGTCGAGGGACTGCTGCTCGGCGCCGTGCTCGCGTCCACCGACGCGGCGGCGGTGTTCTTCCTGCTGCGCGGCAGCGGCATCGCGCTGCCGAAGCGCGTCAACGGCGTGCTCGAGATCGAATCCGGCAGCAACGACCCGGCGGCGGTGTTCCTCACCATCCTGCTGTGCACGTGGCTGTCGGTGGGCGACATCGGCGGCCCCGTGGGCCTGGCCGGCAAGCTGGTCCTGCAGCTCGGGCTGGGCATCGGCCTCGGCGTCCTCGGCGGCCGCCTGATCGCCCTCGGGCTGAATCGCCTGGCGCTGCCGGAAGGGCTGCACCCGCTGTTCGCGCTCGCGGGCGCCGTGGGCGTGTTCGCGGTGACCAACACCCTGCACGGCAGCGGCTTCTTGGCGGTGTACGTCGCCGGGCTGGTGCTCGGGCAGAAGCCGGTGCGCGCGATCGCCAACGTCACCACCGTGCTCAACGCCGCAACGTGGCTGGCACAGGGCGGCATGTTCCTGCTGCTCGGCATGCTGGTGGTGCCCTCGACCCTGCTCGGCGTGCTCGGCCCGGCGCTGGCGCTGGCCGCGGTACTGATGCTGGTGGCGCGGCCGGTCGCGGTGGCGAGCTGCCTGGCGCCCTTCGGCTTCCACAAGCGCGAGATCGGCTTCATCGGCTGGGTCGGCTTGCGCGGCGCGGTCGGCATCTTCCTCGCCTCGCTGCCCCTGCTGATGGCCCTGCCGAACGCCACGCTGTACTTCAACGTCGCCTTCGTCGTGGTGGTGACCTCGCTGCTGGTGCAGGGCTGGACGCTGAAGCCGGCCGCCCGGCTTTTCCGCGTGGCCCTGCCGCGGCGTGACACCGTCACCCGCCGCATCGAGCTCGATTTGCCCGGCCAGCTCGACTACGAGCTGGTCGGCTACCGCGTCGGGCCCACCAGCGCAGTGCTATCGAAGAACGCCGAGCTGCCCGGCTGGGCGCGGCCGGCCATGGTGGTGCGCGACGAGGCCATCCTGCTGCCGAACGAAGCCGGCCCGGCACAGCCCGGCGACACCGCGTACTTCATCGCGCCGCCGGGCGAGGTGTACCGCCTCGACTGGCTGTTCGCGGAAGGCAACGAGGCGCGCGAAGCCGAGCACGAAGCCTTCGGCGCCTTCAGCCTCCCGGGCGACGCGCCGCTCGGCGAACTCGCCGGCTTCTATGGCCTGCCGATCCCGAAGCGCTATGCCGCGAATACGGCCGGCGAGATGTTTGCCACGCGCTTCGAAGGCGAAGTGCACATTGGCGACCGCATCGCGCTCGGCGGCGCCACGCTGGTCGCGCGCCGCATCCGCGACGGCCGCGCCATCGAGATCGGCATCGTCTTCCACACCGATTCGCTGGGACGCCTGCAGCGCTGGGCCTTGGGGCTGAAGGACCGGCTGCGCCGCGCCTTCTGACGGGCGCGCACTTGCGAGCCAACGCGCTTCACGTTACACAGTAACGACACGATCGACGCGCCCCCGCTCCGGTCGTCCAACCCCCCGGATCCGCGACAGCGCCGATGCCACGTCCATCGGCCGGCGGCCCCGCGGATTCCATTCGTCAGGCTTGTTGGGGAGTCAGCAATGCGTCGCTTGCAGCAGAAGTGGTGTTCGGTCGCGGTTTCGTCGGCCCTCGTGGCCATGGTGGGCGCCGCGCAGGCAACCACGCTCAAGAACGGCCCGGTGGCGACATCGGAATCGCCGGCGCTGCAGGAGTTCGAGTCGATCGGCCGCATGCCGTACATCGTCGGATTCCGTGACGTGCCGGCCGTCACCTACGAAGCGCAGCTGAAACAGGCGCCGACGCCGCCGTTGCGCGGCAAGGTCGGCTTCGACATCGAGGGCTCGGTGGTCGCCTACGCCGCTCAGCTGGAAGGCAAGCAGCGCGCCAACGAAGCCCGCCTGAAGGCCGAGGTCGGCCGCGATTTCGCCGTGCAGCATCGCATGCAGCACGCCTTCAACGGCATCGTCGCCGAGCTGACGCCGGCAGAAGCCGCAGCGCTCGCCAACGACCCGGCCGTCAGCCTGGTCGAGCCCTACACCGAGTACGCGCTGGACGATGAAGTGGCGCCGTCGGTGATCGGCGCGAACACGGTGTGGGAGGACGGCACCGGCTTCCACCGGGCCGCCTTCATCAACCGCGGGCGCATCGAAGTGTCGGTGTACAACCGCCGCGCCAAGGGCGAAGGCGTGATCGTCGGCATCGTCGATTCCGGCATCAACTTCGCCAGCCCGTCCTTCGCCGGCGTCGAGCCGGACAGCGGCCACGAGTTCAAGCACCCGCTGGGCGCCGGCCGCGACCGCGGCACCGGCGCCACCGGTGGCGGCGACGCCGGCCGCTGCAACGACAAGCTGATCGGCGGCTACGACTTCGTCTGCGGTCCCCCGGCCAACCTCTGCGGCGCCGCCAATATCGCCGAGGAGCCCGGCTTCGGCGACACCAACAGCCACGGCTCGCACACCGCCGGCACCACGGCCGGCAACGCGCGCACCACGACCTTCCGCGGCAACGCGATCACGCTGTCGGGCATCGCGCCGCGCGCCAACGTCATCGCCTACGACGCCTGCTACACCAACACCGCGACCGGCCGGGGCCTGTGCCCCAACGTCTCAACGCTGGCATCGATCAACCAGGCGATCGCCGACGGCGTCGACGTCATCAACTACTCCATCGGCGGCGGCGCGCAGCCGTGGTCGGAAGCGATCTCGCAGGCCTTCCTCGCGGCCACCGACGCCGGCATCTTCGTTGCCGCCTCGGCCGGCAACGACGGGCCCAATCCCTCGACCAACGGCCACAGCCAACCCTGGGTGATGACCGTCGCCGCGGCGCAGTCGGGGCGCGCGGGCTACGAGTTCGCGCTGAACGTCAGCGGCGCCGGCGTACCGGCGAACCTGTCATCGATCCTGCTGAACCCGGGCAGCGGCGGCGTCGAGTTCGCTGCGAGCGTTCCGAGCAGCGTGCTGCGCGCCGGTCCGGGATTTACCGGCACGACCGACGGCTGCACCGCCAACGGCGCGTTCCCCGCGGGCTTCTTCGCGAACCGCATCGCCCTCGTTCGTCGCGGTACCTGCCCCTTCACCGAGAAAGCGGCGAACGCCGCAGCCGCCGGTGCACGCGCGGTGATCATCGTCAACAACGCCGCCGGCGGCATCGCGCCGTCGGTGCCCGGCGCCACGGTGCCGGTGTTCGGCATGGCGCAGACCGAAGGCGTCGCCCTGCAGGCGCTCACCGTCTCGAACCCGGCGCTCGCCGCGACCGTGCCCTTCCCGGCCACGCGCATCGACAACAACCCTGATCAGCTCGCGGCCTTCAGCTCGCGCGGCCCGGCCGCGTTCTCGGTGCTGAAGCCCGACATCACCGGCCATGGCGTCAACATCCTCGAGCCCGTCGCCTGCGCGAATGCCGCACAGTGGACGACGCCGGCCTGCGTCGAGACGATCGGCTTCCTGAGCGGCACCTCGATGTCGTCGCCGCAGGTGGCCGGCAGCGGCGCGCTGCTGCGCCAGCTCTTCCCGACCTGGACGCCGGCCGAGATCAAGTCGGCGCTGATGATGACGGCGCGCCAGGGCGTGCTCAACGAAGCCGGCGCAGCGGCCACGCCCTTCCAGGCCGGTGCCGGCCGCGTGCAGGTCGACCAGGCCGCGAAGGCGGGTCTGGTGCTCGACGAGCAGCGCGCCGACTACACCGCAGCCAATCCAGCGCTGGGCGGCGACGTCTCGCAGCTCAACCTGGCCAGCCTCGCCAACCGCGGCTGCAGCGGCACGACCTGCACCTTCACCCGTACCTTCCGCAGCACGCGCGGCACCTTCCAGACCTTCAGCCTGAGCCTGAGTGGCGTCAGCGGCTCGGTGAGCGCGCCGGTGTTCACCGTCGCGCCATTCGGCACGCAGACGGTCACGATCACGGTGAACACGGCGGGCCAGCCGACCGACGGCAGCTACCGCTTCGGCACGCTGACCCTGGCCTCGACCGGCAACGACGCCAGCACGCGCTCGCCCACGCTGCGCCTGCCGATCGCCGTCGCCGTCCGCGCTCCGGAGCTCGGTCTCAGCACCGAGAGCATCGCGGTGAGTGCCCCGGCGAACACGACGCGCAGCGCCAGCTTCACGCTGTGGAGCAACAGCAACCCCGTCGACTTCACCACCCGCACCACGGGCACCGGCAGCGGCGCTCTCGTGGCACAGAGCAGTGCCGGCGCGACCAGCGGCTACGCCACCGGCCGCTACAGCGACCTCGGCGTCGGCCAGTTCGCAGCGGATGATTTCGTGGTGACGCAGACGACCACGCTGGCCAGCATCGCCAACGAAGGCTTCGTGCTCGGCACCGGCGTCATCCCCGCCACGACGGTGATCGGCTGGTCGATCTTCGCGGACGCTGGCGGCGTGCCCGCGGGCGACCCGGAGACCTCGCCGAATGCGGCGGTGTGGCGCTACTCGGCCGCGGCCAACTCGGCCGGCATCAGCACGGCCGGCGGCGTGTTGCGGCTGAACCTCGCCGCAGCGGGCCAGAACGTCACCCTGCAACCGGGCCGGTACTGGCTCGTCCCGCAGGTGAACGCGGTGTTCGCCAACCGCTACGCGTGGTTCTTCTCGCAGCAGGGCAACGGCACCGCGCCGCGCACGATCGTGCCGAGCAACGCCGCGCCGAACAACGTGTGGACGACCCCGGCCGGCGCTCCGGTGGGCTTGGCCTACACGCTGAACGGCACGGTCGGCTGCGGCGCGCCGTGGATCAGCGGCGTCGCCCCAGCCTCGGGTCGCGCGGCCGCCGGCGCCCCCGCGACGGTGAACTTCAACGTCAACACTGCGGGCCTCGCGCCGGGCAACTACACCGGCTTCGTCTGCGTGGGTAGCAACGACCCGAATCGCGCCAGCGCGACCGTGCGGGTGAGCTTGACCGTGACGCCGTAAGCCACAGCAAGCGCAGGAAAACGCAGCAAACGTCAACGGGCCCGCGAGGGCCCGTTGTCTTTGCGTCGACGCCGATCGTAAGGTGGACTCCCCCCACCGGAATCGGCCACCACCCATGGCATGGAACGCTGAGCGCCCCGCACGCGACACCGCGCAATGCCGTCGTGTTGCGCTGGTCGCCCTGCTCGCGATCGCATCGACCGCAGCAGTCGCGACCGCGACGCCGCCGACGCAAGCCGCTCCGGCCTACGCGCTCTCGGCGCCGTTCAACGAGATCCGCCACGCCGACGCGGGAATGCCGTGGTCCGGCGAGCACCGCTTCGGTGACGTCTTCTGCCTTCGATTCCCCGACCCGGCGGACAGCGCAGCGCTCGCGGAAACGATGTTCAACGACAACACGCTGTACTTCAGCCGCGTCGAGTACCCCAACCGGCGCCTGAATCTCTACGTGGTCACCTCGCGGCTGCCGGCCACGCTCGATCGCGACGGCGAGCATGCTGCGCAGCGCATGATCGCGCAGCAGTACGTCGCGCAGATCCCGACGCACGCCGAAGCCGGGGAAATGCCAACCGCGCTCGGCACGAGCGTGACCCTTCGCTTGCGCAATGTCGTGCAAGGCGACGGCAGCGCGCCGTTCCCATTCGAGCGCCGCTTCGCGGGCGAGCCCGATTCGCCGCTGCGGACGCTGTCGACGCACCGGCTGTTCTCGAACAACGGCAGCCGCCTCGAGCTCGCCGCACTCCAGGCCTTCGAGCCGGCGCTCACCGCCGGTGAGGAAGCCGCCGCCGCCAAGGCGCTGGACGCTTTCGTCGACCGCGCCGCGGCCTCGCTGGCCGAGTGCACGGCTGCGCTGCCGGAGCAGGCACGATGATCCAGCGACACGCCCTCGCCGCGCTGGCCGCGGCCCTTCTTCTTTGCGCTTGCACGGCCGCCATGACGACCTCCGAAGCCCGATCGCCGCGCTACCCCGGCGCCCCGAACATCGACCGCGAGTACACCGGCACCGTCGCCGACTGGCCGCTGTTCTTTATCCGGCACCATTACGCCTCCGACTGCTTCGACACGCAGTACTGCCGGATCGCCTACGGCAACTACGTCAGCGAGGACGCGACGCCGCAGCGCTCGATCGCGTCGTACGGCAAGGACTACCCGTCGATCCTGACCAATTCGGTGTCGATCGGCATCGAGAACTTCGCCGGGCCGGTCGAGATCGACTGGAAATCGAAAGACGGCACGCCGCTAAAGGCGAGCCTCGACTTCGACGAGATCTTCAAGGACCGGCTGGTGCCGATTCCGCCGGGGGTGGAGCGCGAGGAGATTCCGGATCTCATCGGCATCGGGCCGACGACGATCATCGTGGAAGTGAACGATCGGACAGTGAGCATCTACACGACCACCGACATCCCGATGAAGGAGGCGCAGATTCCGGGCAACCGCTTCAGCTTCCACAACAACGATCTCGTCCGCGTGTTCACTCGGACCTACTGAGGACGCGCCATGGGACGTGACCGCCACCCCGACGGAGTCCGCGTCGACCCCGCCACTCCCGCCGACCTCGCCACCTACGCCGAGGCGAGCGCGCAGATCGACCGCATGCAGGCGCCGCTGCTGCACCGCGCCAGTGATCCGAACAGCCGGCTGTTCGTGATGGCGCTGGACGGTACCGGCAATGACATGGAGGCCCAGCCGCGGGAAAACTGGACCAATGTCGCCCTGCTGCGCGAGCAGGTCGATGCGCTGGCCTCGCCCAACGTCCGCGCAGGCTATGTCGCCGGACCGGGCACGCAGGACGGAACACTCGCCGCGCTGGTCGACGGCATCACCGGGCGGACCTTCGAGTCGCGCATCGAGGAGGGCTACGACAAGTTCATCGTGCAAGCGAAGACGTGGCTCGCGGAGAATCCCGGGGCAGACATCTCGGTCGCCGCCGTCGGCTTCAGTCGCGGCGCCGAGCAGGCGGCGGCCTTCACCCGCCTCGTCCACGAGCGCGGGATTCAGGACCCTGACAGTGCCGTTTACGAGCGCAACAGCGCCGGCATGATCACCGGCGTCACCTACACGCGGCCGCCGCTGGTGGCCCCGGGCGAAGTGAAGCAGGCCGCGATGCTGTTCGATCCCGTAGGTACCGGCGCGCCGATGGACCACGACCGTCGCCTCGCGCCGACGGTGATGGGCGGGCTGCAGATCTCGGCGCTGCACGAGCAGCGCGACCAGTTCCCGTCGACGGAATCCATCGAGTCAGGCTTGAGCGCGGACCGCCGCTTCCTTCAGGTCTGGGTGGCCGGCGCGCACAGCAACATCGGCGGCAGCTACGCGGCGAACGGACTGTCCGATCGGAGCTTCAACCTCGCCGCCGACTACCTCAACGGCCTGTCGGACCCGCCGCTGTTCACCAAGCGCCCGGAGTCGCTCGATCCCGGGCTCAACGTCATCCATCGCTCCTACGAGCACCAGATCGTCTACACGCAGCGCGGCTACCGCGACGGCGTGCGCGACGTGGTGGACCGACTGGCGCCCGAGGAGGCCTGCCGGCCCGAACCCCGCGCCTGCTTCGAGCGCGAGCCGATCGATCCGCGGATGGCCGCGGCGACGACGTGGCGCGAGGTCCAGGTCACGCCGAATCCACAGGCACCGCTGCCGGGCGCGCAGGCCCCCTCGCCTGAAACCCGCCCGTTCTGGCAGCGCGGGGAGGCACCGGCGAAACCAGCCAACCCGGTCGACGATCTGTTCGATCGTCTGTCCATTGGCGCCGCCACACGCGATCCCGCGGCGATGCGCGAAGCCTCGCGCAATTACGTCGAGAGCGGCAGCGGCCAACAGTGGCTGCAGGCGGGCCGCGAGTTCAACGCCACGCAAGCCGCGGAGCAGGCGGCCGAGCGTGCCCGGCAGGCCGAGGCCCAGCGTGCGACGGTGGTCGAGGCTCCCGAGCCCTCCGCGCCGGTGATGCGGCGATGAGCGGCGACGCCTCGACGTCGGCGCCGACCGACGCGGCGCAGGACATCAAGCGACTCGCTCTGCAGCTTGCCGCCGTCGTCGACGCACTGGAGCGCCGTAGCGCCGACGCGGTTGGCGCCATCGATGACAGCCGAATCGCAATCGCACGCGCGGCTGCAGACCTCGGCCAGCGTGGCCCGCAGCTGGTCGCGGAAATCGGGCGCCATGCCCAGGCGGAAACCCGCGCGGCGGCGGACCGTGCGCTTGGGGACTCGCTGGCGGTGCTCAAGGCGCAACTCGACGCGGCTTCGCGCCAGGCGAAGGAGAGCGCCGGGATGCTCGAGGCGCAGGAGCGCGGGCTGGCGCGCCGGCAGCGCTCGCTGCTGTGGGTCGGCGGCGGCGCGCTGGTGCTTGGTTCGCTGCTTTCTGTCGGCGGAAGCGCGGCTTGGGTGGCGATGAAGCGCGACGAGCTGGCCCAGATCGAGTTCGCGCAGCAGATCCACGACGCCACGGTGCGCGGCGCGCTGGTGCCCTGCGGCGAGTCGCTCTGCGCGCGGGTGGGCGAGTCGCCGCGACGCGCCGGCGAGCGCCGTGAGTTCCTCGTCGTCGAGTAGTCGCCACGGGCCTTCGAACAACAACGGGCCCCGAGGGGCCCGTTGTTGTTTCCGCACGCCTCCCCTGGAGCGTCAGGCCGCGACCGTGTCCTTCGTCGCGCCAGTCTTCGCGGCCGGCGCGCCCTGACCGTGGTGGAACTGCTCTTCCTCGGTGCTGCCGCGCATCGCCGTGGTTGAGCTCTGGCCGCTCTGGATGGTCTGCGTCACCGCATCGAAGTAGCCGGTGCCGACTTCGCGCTGGTGCTTCACCGCGGTGAAGCCGCGATCGGCGGCCGCGAACTCGCGCTCCTGCAGCTCGACGAAGGCGCTCATCTGGCGGCGAGCGTAGCCGTGGGCCAGGTCGAACATGCCGTAGTTGAGCGAGTGGAAGCCGGCCAGCGTGATGAACTGGAACTTGTAGCCCATCGCCGCGAGCTCCTTCTGGAAGCGCGCGATGGTGGCGTCGTCGAGGTTCTTCTTCCAGTTGAACGACGGCGAGCAGTTGTAGGCCAGCAGCTTGCCCGGGTACTTGGCGTGGATGGCCTCGGCGAAGCGCTTGGCGAACGCCAGGTCCGGCTTGCCGGTCTCGCACCACACGAGATCGGCATACGGCGCGTAGGCGAGGCCGCGGCTGATCGCCTGCTCGGCACCCGGACGGGTCTTGTAGAAGCCTTCGACGGTGCGCTCGCCGGTGCAGAACGGACGATCGTTGGCGTCGACGTCAGAGGTCAGCAGGTCGGCGGCCTCGGCGTCGGTGCGCGCGACGATCAGCGTGGGCACACCCATCACGTCGGCGGCGAGGCGCGCGGCGTTGAGCTTCTCGATGGCCTCGCGGGTCGGCACCAGCACCTTGCCGCCCATGTGGCCGCACTTCTTCACCGAGGCGAGCTGGTCTTCGAAGTGCACGCCCGACGCGCCCGCCTCGATCATCGCCTTCATCAGCTCGAAGGCGTTCAGCACGCCGCCGAAACCGGCTTCGGCATCCGCCACGATCGGCTGCAGGTAGTCGATGTCGCCCTGGCCTTCGGCGCACTGGATCTGGTCGGCGCGCAGCAGGGTGTTGTTGATGCGCTTGACGACCTGCGGCACCGAGTTGGCCGGGTACAGCGACTGGTCGGGGTACATCTCGCCGGCGAGGTTCGCATCGGCGGCGACCTGCCAGCCCGAGAGGTAGATCGCCTTCAGGCCGGCCTTGACCTGCTGCATGGCCTGGTTGCCGGTCAGCGCGCCGAGCGCGTTGATGAAGTCCTCCGTCTGCAGGGAGCGCCACAGCTTCTGCGCGCCGAGCTTGGCGATGCTGTGCTCGACCGGGACGGTACCGCGCAGGCGCACGACGTCGTGGGCGGTGTAGTTGCGGGTGACACCCTTCCAGCGCGGGTTGGTGGCCCAGTCGTGCTTCAGTTGGTCGGCGGTCGGCAGCGTGCTCATGGCGATGTCCTTGCGGGGTGTCGTGGGGCGAAGAGAGAGTGGTGAAGCGAGGAGCGAGTGGCGGTGCGACGGGTCAGGCGGCGCGGAGGTCGCTCTCGACGAGCTGTGGATACGCGGCGCTGGTGAGGAAGGCCTCGAGGGTGTCGGCGTGGGTGAGGCGGTCGAGCAGGGCAATGGCGGCATCGAGGCGCTCGCCGCCGGTGATCGTGCGGCGGTCGCCGATGACGGACGGCAGGTTGATCAGCGCGCGCTCGAACAGCGCCCAATCGACCGGCGTGCCGTCGTCGAGGTGCAGCGGTTCGGCCGGCGTGCCGTTCTTCGCGGCGATCTGGGGGTGGTGCAGCCAGCGCCACAGCTGGGTGCGGCTGATCTCGGCGGTGGCGGCGTCTTCCATCAGGTGGTGGATCGGCACGCAGCCGCTGCCGGCCAGCCAAGCCGCCATGTAGCGCACGCAGACGTCGACGTTGTTGTCGAAGCCGGCGCGGGTGATGGTGCCGAGCGAGGGCTTCAGCAGGTCGTCGCGCGTCACCTGCACGTCCTCGCGCTTGACGTGGTGCTGGTTCGGCGTGGGCATGTGCGCGTCGAAGACCTCGCGCGCGATCGGGATGAGGGCCGGGTGCGCCACCCAGGTGCCGTCGTGCCCGGCGGTGACTTCGCGCAGCTTGTCGGCACGCACGCGCTGCATCGCGCGTTCGTTGGCTTCGTCATCGCCCTTGATCGGAATCTGCGCCGCCATGCCGCCCATCGCATGCGCACCGCGGCGGTGGCAGGTCTGGATCAGCAGCTCGGAGTAGGCCTTCAGGAAAGGCTGTGCCATCGTCACCTGGCCGCGCTCCGGCAGCACCTTGTCGGCGTGGCGGCGCAGCGTCTTCAGCCAGCTGAAGATGTAGTCCCAGCGCCCGCAGTTCAGGCCGACGATACGGCCGCGCAGCGCGTGCAGGATCTCGTGCATCTCGAACACCGCCGGCAGCGTTTCGATCAGCACCGTGGCCTTCATCGTGCCCACCGGCAGGTTCAGGCGCACTTCGAGGAAGGCCATCACCTCGTCCCACAGGCGCGCCTCCTCCATGCACTCCATCTTCGGCAGGTAGAAGTACGGGCCGCGCTCGCGCCAGGCCAGCGTCTTCGCGTTATGGAAAGCGAAGGTGGCGAGGTCGAACAGGCCGCCGCCCATCGGCTGACCGTCGACCGTCACGTGCACCTCGTCCAGGTGCCAGCCGCGCGGGCGCACGATCAGCACGGTCTTGCTGGCCGGATCGAGCGCGTAGCGCTTGCCGGTCTCCGGCGCGGTGAAGGTCAGGATGCCGTCGACGGCGTCGCGCAGCGCGCGCTGGCCGGTGATCTGGTTGGCGAAGGACGGTGCGTTGCTGTCCTCGAAGTCGGCCATGAAGCAGTTGGCGCCCGAGTTCAGCGCGTTGATGACCATCTTCGGGTCGACCGGCCCGGTGATCTCGACACGGCGGTCCTGCAGGGCCGCCGGGATCGGGGCCACGGTCCAGTCGCTCTCCCGAATTGAACGCGTGTCGGCGCGGAAGTCCGGCAGCATCCCGGCGTCGAACTCGGCCTGGCGGGCGACGCGGGCGGCCAGGCGCTGGCGGCGGGCGGGCTCGAACAGGCGGTGCAGGTCGGTGAGCAGGGCCTGCAGCTCCGGCACCAGGATCGCCGCCTCGCCCTCGACCGGGCGCCCCACACGGCGGAAGCCGCCGGCGGCCTGCGCGGGGGAGTCGGGGCTGCGGGAGGGCTCGGTGG
>JBOFQO010000112.1:0-1706 GCA_051660925.1 Silanimonas sp.
GCCCCCACGCGTCGCAGCGCCACCTGCACCCAGACCGCCCGTTCGTCGTAGCCGGCGTTCAAGTCGCCGGCGCTGTCGTTGCGCCGCTCGCAGGACGATGGCGGGGCGCCCGATGCGGGGTCGCCCAAGCACCAGCGCACCGCCTGGCGCAGGGCAATCGACGCGGCATCGTCGACCACGGCGCGACGCGTCTCAGGACCCGGCACTGCCACGGCGGCCGCGGCCGTCGCGCCGGCGGCGCCCACGACGAGGCCCACGGCCATGAGCAGGCCGGCCAACCAGTGCCGACGGGGGACGAGACGCAAGGGGTGCAAGGCAACGAGGGGCGCGGGATCGACCGCGAGTGTAGGCCCCGGCGCGCGCCTTGACCGTGTCGACGCGCTCGCTGACCCAAGCTTTGACCATTGGTGCCGCGGCGCCATCCCGCTTACCCTGCGCGCGCCCGTTGCCCGCCCCCCAACGCCTTGAACGCCATCCCGTTGCGCCCGCTGCCCCTACTGCTGATCGCACTCGCCGGCTCCGCGGCGTTCGCGCAGGCAACGCCATCGCGCTCGGGCGGCATGCGCGCATCGCCAGCGACCGCCGCGACGCTCGACGCCGTCATCGTCACCACCCGTCGCCCGGAAGACGCCAGCAAGCGCGCTGAAAGCGTGGCGACGCTGGACGCCGCGACGCTCGGCCGCCTGGCGCCCACGCACGCAAACGAGGCGCTGGCGCGCATCCCCGGCGCCTGGGCGAGCCGCGGCAGCGGGCAAGAGCAGCTGCTCGCGCTGCGCTCGCCGGTGCTCACCGGGCCCGGCGCCTGCGGCGCCTTCCTCGTGCTCGACGACGGGGTGCCGATCCGCCCAGCGGGCTTCTGCAACGTCAACCAGCTTTCCGAACTGAACCTTGCGCAGGCCGCGCGGGTCGAGGTGCTGCGCGGCCCCGGCAGCGCCGTGCACGGCAGCAACGCGCTGCACGGCGTGGTGGCGGTGCAGCCGCGTCTTCCCGGCGACGGCGGCGGACTGCGCCTTGAGCTCGGCAGCGACGACTACCGCCGCGCGCTGCTGGCGCTGGACGACGGCGCGCGGTTCCGACTCGATGCGAACGCCGTCGATGCCGGCAGCTTCCGCGCCGACGAGGGCTATCGGCAGCAGCAGGTGAACGCGCAGTGGCAAGCCTCGGCGGACGGCAACACGCGTCTCGCGTTCGCAGCGAACCGGCTGCGGCAGGAGACGGCCGGCTTCGCCTTCGGGGAAGGCGCGTGGCGTGATGCGCGGCGCGTCCTCAACCAGAACCCCGAAGCCTTCCGCGAAGCCGACGGCGCGCGCCTGGTGTTGCACCACCGCCGCGCCGCGGGCGACGGCGAGCTGCTGCTGCGGCCCTACGCGCGCGACGAATCGCAGGTGTTCCTGCAGCACTTCAACCTGGGCCAGCCGCTGGAGGAGAACGGCAGCCGCAGCCTCGGCCTGCAGGCGATGTGGGCCGGCGAAGCCCTGCGCGTCGGCGTCGATGTCGAGGGCGTCGACGGCGAACTGCGCCAACGGCAAGCGCGCGCGCTCACCGCGGGTACGCCCGCACAGAACGCGCAACGGCCCGCCGGCACGCACTATGACTACGCCGTCGACGCGCGGCAGGCCGCGCTGTTCGCCGAGCACCAGTGGCGCCTCGAACGTGACGCGATCACCGTCGGCGCGCGCGTCGAGCGGCTGCGCTACGCCTACGAC
>JBOFQO010000113.1:0-4166 GCA_051660925.1 Silanimonas sp.
CGCGCGCAGCTCGGGCGCCAGCGGCGCGTCGGCGCGGAGCACGGCATCGCCGCCGAGCAGGCGGTTGGCCTCCAGCGCCAACGCGCGCTCGGCGCGATCCGTGAGGAAGCTGATCGTGGTGACCGAGGCCACCGCCAGCGCGAGCGCCGCGATCAGCAGGCGCACTTCACCGGCGGCGAGGTCGCGCAACGCCTGGCGCCAGGCCAGCCGCCATGGGCTCGCGGGCCGCGATTCGACCGCAGCGCTCACGCCTGCACCCGGCCACCGGCCAGCCGCAGCTGGCGGCCGCAGCGCGCGGCCAAGCGCTCGTCGTGCGTCACCAGCACGAGGGTGGTGCCTGCCTCGGCATTCAAGCGGAACAGCAGGTCGATGACCTGCTGGCCGGTGGCCGTGTCGAGGTTGCCGGTGGGCTCGTCGGCGAACAGCAGGGCCGGCCGGGTGACGAAAGCGCGGGCGATGGCGACGCGCTGCTGCTCGCCGCCGGACAACTGGCGCGGGTAGTGCGTCATGCGCTCGGCGAGGCCGACCTGTTCCAGCACCTTGCGCGCCGGGCCTTCGGCGTCGCGGTCACCGCGCAGTTCCAGCGGCAGCATCACGTTCTCCAGCGCGGTCAGCGCCGGCAGCAGCTGGAAGTTCTGGAACACGAAGCCGACCTTCTCGGCGCGCAGCGCGGCGCGGCCGTCCTCGTCGAGCGCGCCCAGGTCGGCGCCGCCAAGCCGCACACGGCCCGTGCTGGCGACGTCCAGGCCCGCCAGCAGGGACAACAGGGTGCTCTTGCCTGAACCGGAGGCACCGACGATGGCAAACGCTTCACCCGCGGCGATGCTAAAACCCACGTCGGCGAGGATGGTGAGCGGGCCCGACGGCAGGGCCACCTGCTTGCCCAATCCCTCCACGTGCAGCAGCGGCGTCGTCGACGCGGTCAGGTCAGGCTTCGAAAGGGCGGTCATCGGAATGCGGTCATCCAGCAAAGTTCAGGGCGCACTGTGCGTGCGACAGGCTCAACAGGGCGTCATGGTGCTGCGCGCGCTGCTGCTCGGCATGGGCCTTTCGGCAGGGCTGGCGGCCTGCGGCGCCGCGCCGGCCGACAGCGCGCCGGCTGGCAGCGCGACCGAGGCGCCCGCCGCTGCGGACGCATCGTCGGCGGACATCGCCACCGAGGTCCGCAATGTCCTGGTGATGGGCGACTCGTTGTCGGCCGCCTACAACCTCGCCGCCGAGCAGGGCTGGGTCGCCCTGCTCGATACGCGGCTGCGCCAGGAGGCGCCGGGCTTCCGCATGGTCAACGCCTCGATCAGCGGCGAAACCACCGCCGGGGGCGCGTCGCGCATCGATGCCGCGCTGGCCGAGCACCGCCCCGCCCTGGTGGTGATCGAGCTGGGCGCCAACGACGGGCTCCGCGGCCTGCCCTTGGAGGACACCCGCGCCAACCTCGAGCGCATGGTGCGTGCGTCGAAAGCCACCGGCGCTGAGGTGCTCGTCGTCGGCATGCGACTACCGCCGAACTACGGGCCGGAGTACACCGAACGCTTCCACGCGCAGTTCGGCGAGATCGCCCAGGCCGAGGGTGTGGCCCACCTGCCCTTCCTGCTCGAACCGATCGCCTTCGACGAGGAGGCGTTCCAAGCGGATCGCCTGCATCCGACGGCGGACGCGCAGCCCGTACTCGCCGACCACGTTTGGACGGCGCTCGGGCCGATGCTCGCGAATTGAGCCCGTGCCGACGATGCGCAGCGTCGGCCTGAATACGTATGCAGCGCGCCGCATCGGCGCAGCGACGGGCTAGCGTGCAGGCAGCCAACCGCTCGGGGAGGAGCGAATGGGCGCCGGCGCCATCCAGTGGGGGATCTTCATCGGCCTGACGGCCGCCATCGCGCTGCTGACCTGGTGGCGCTGCCGCCGGGAAGTACCGTCCAGCGACGCCGCCAAGGAGGTCTTCCTCGCCGGCGGCACGCTCACCTGGCCCTTCATCGCCGGCTCGCTGCTGCTCACCAACATCAGCGCCGAGCAGATCGTCGGCATGAACGGCACGCAGGTGATGCTCACCGCGTGGTGGGAGATCGGCGCCGCGGTGGGCCTCATCATCCTCGCCCACGTGCTGGTACCGATGTACTACCAGCATCGCTGCACGACCACCACGGAGCTGCTTGAGAAGCGCCTCGGCGACCCCGGCATCCGCACCGCGGTCTCGATCCTCTTCCTGCTCGGCTACCTGTTCATCCTGCTGCCGGTGGTGCTGTACACCGGCGCGGTGTTCCTGAAGTCGATGTTCCAGCTTGAGGCCTCCATCCTCGCCATCGCTGTGGTCTACGCGCTGGCCGGCCTCGCCTACGCGGCCTTCGGCGGCCTGCGCGCCATCGCCATCTCCGACACCTACAACGGCGTGATGCTGTTGGTGATGGGCTTGCTGGTGACCTTCTTTGCCTTCAAGGCCATCGGCTTCGACCTGTCCGGCATTCCCGCCGAGCGCCTGACTCTGGTCGGTGGGCCGTCGTCCGACATCCCGTGGCCGACGCTGTTCACCGGCATGGTCTTCATCCACCTGTTCTACTGGGGCACGAACATGGTGATCGCGCAGCGCGTGCTGGCGGCGCCCAGCGTGCGCGAGGCGCAGAAGGGCATCTACGCCGCCGCGGCGATGAAGCTGGTGATGCCGCTCGTCGTCGTGGTGCCGGGCGTCATCGCCTACAAGCTGTACGGCGACATCGGCGACGTCACCTACGGCCGGCTCGTGGCGGATGTGCTGCCGCCGTGGCTCGCCGGCGCCTTCGCCGCGATGATCTTCGGCGCCGTGCTGTCGAGCTTCAATTCCTGCCTGAATTCCGCTGCCGCGCTGTATGCGATGGATCTGCACGCGAAGTACGTCAATCCGCAGGCCGACCTGAAGCGCATCGGCCAGCGCGTCGCGGCCGTGTTCGCCGTCGGCGGCGTGGCGCTGGTGCCGCTGTACCAGAACGCGGAAAGCATCGTCGCGACGATGCAGCAACTCAACGGCCTGTACTCGATGCCGGTGCTGGCCGCCTTCCTCGTCGCGGTGGCCGGGCGCCGCGTGCTGCCAGCGGCGCTGCGCGCCGGCCTGCTGTTCGGCGTGGCGCTGTATGCGGTGTTCACCTTCGCCTGGCAGCCCTTCGGCCTGCACTACATCCACCTGATGGCGATCACGCTGGCCAGCACGATCGCCCTGATCTACCTGCTCGATGCCCTCAACGGCTCGTATTCGGGATGGCGGCGCATCCAAGCGTCGACATAGGGGCAGAACGGATCAACGCGAAGGCCTTGCCCGCGCGCCCAGTCGAGGGCGGCGCGGGTGAGCGCCGCCGCAACGCCCCGGCCTTCGATGCCGCGATCAACAACCACCGAAGGAATGACGATGACCCCTGGGCCCGATGCGCCGGCCTGGTGCACGTAACGCAGCAGGCCACGATGGCCCTCAAGCCGCGCCTCGAAGCAGGCCTCGGCCTCGCGATGCGCGATCTCGAGCGCAGCGGCCATCGGCGTCAGTACTCCACCGACACCGACATCAGACGCAGCCGACCGGGGAACCCCCCCTGCCCCGTGCCGCGGCGCTGCGCTTCGAGGTACCACCAGTTGCCGTCGCCCCAGCCGTTGCCGGGCGTGAGCGTCACCGACGACGACAGGACCGTGCTGAGGTTCTCCGGTGCGGCGCGCGTTCCCGTCGAGAACGAGCCGTAGGTTTCGAAGCTGTTGCCGCTGTTGAGTGTCAGCGGCGTGACGATGAAGGCGAGCGTGCCGCTCTCGTCCGACATCACCTGGTAGAAGTACGTGACGCGGACGCGGCCACCGTCGTAATCCTTCGGCTTGCGCACCGTGAACGTGACCGTCCCCGTCGGGCCGAGCCAGTCGAGACCGCGAGCGTGCATCGCAAACTGCGAATCTGGACTGCGCGACAGCGCATTCGCGGGGAATGTGAGCTGATGCGCATAGCGCGCGAGGGCCGGAGAAGGCGCCTGTGCGACGGGCGGCCGCGAAGCCGTAACGGCCGCCGAGAGCATCGAGGGGAACAGCGCGACCGCGGCGAACAGTAGCGTCGCGGCGGAACGGGCGAGCGGAGTGTCCATGCGAGGGTTTCCGGGGTGGGCTGCGACACCGCAGCGCGCCTATTGAACACCCTTCCCCGCCCAGATGCTGGCGACCGTCGCCGCCTG
>JBOFQO010000114.1:0-7437 GCA_051660925.1 Silanimonas sp.
AGCGCGACGCGCACGACGATTTTCTCGCCATCCTCAAGCCGTTTCTGCCGAGGTGCGGCCCGGCCGTCGTGCACTGCTTCACCGGCGACGAGCGCGCGCTGATGGAATCGCTGGAGGCTGGTTGCCACATCGGCATTACCGGCTGGCTCTGCGACGAGCGCCGCGGCCAGCATCTCAGGGCGCTGGTGAAGCGCATCCCTGCCGACCGCCTGATGGTCGAGACGGATTGCCCCTACCTGCTGCCGCGCACGCTGAAGCCCACGCCGAAGGACCGCCGCAACGAGCCGGCTTTCCTGCCGCACATCGTCGCTGAGCTCGCGAAGGACCGCGGCGAGGACGTGGCGGTGACGGCGGCCAGCACCACCGCCGCCGCGCGGGCGTTTTTCCGTTTGCCGTGAGGGATCGACGATGAGTACCTGCCGATGAGCATGGCGCCCCGTCGCTGGCCGCGCCGTCTCGTGATCACCGCGAGCGTTCTCGCGCTGGGCGCGGTCGCGGCGGTCTACGTGCCGCCTCGGGCGCCCGAGCAGCCCAGTCGCTGCTTCGGCACGCCGTCGAACGGACGCCTTGAGAACGGCGTCGCACTGCCGCTGTCGGGCCCGAACTACGCGGCCTACACCGACCTCGCGCGACGCCTCGGCCGCACCTACGTGCACGACCGCGTGCAGCGCGTGGTGCTGGCGGCCTACGACGAGCTGGCGACCACCGTGCCGGACCAGCACTTTGTCTACGCCGAAACCGGCGCGCCGCGCGGCGGGCGCTTCCGTCCCCACCGCACGCACCAGAACGGCCTGTCCGCCGATTTCCACGTGCCGGTGCGCGACGCCGAAGGGCGGCCCGCCGCGCTGCCGCTGCATCCGTTCAACCGCTACGGCTACGATCTCGAGTTCGACGCCGAGGGGCGGCTGGGCGATCTGCGCATCGACTTCGCCGCGATCAACGCCCACCTGTTGGCGCTGGACACGGCCGCGCGCCGCGAGGGCATCGGCCTTGGGCGGGTGATCTTCGATCCACCCTATCTGGCGCGGCTGTATGCCGCCGACGGTGGGGCCGAGGTGCGGCGCCGCATCCGCTTCATGCCGCGCCCGGCCTGGGTACGGCACGACGAGCATTACCATGTCGACTTCGCCCTGCGCTGCGAGGCCTTGGGCTGATCGTGAACCCCTGAGACTGGCATGAGCGATCCATCGAAACCGTCGCCCCCGACGAACGACAACGCGGCCGCCACGGTGGTCAGCGCGGAAGTGGCCGCGGCGTCCGCGCTCGCGGCGGCTTCGTTGGCCACGAGGCCCCGTCGCGACATGCGCTACATCAACGTGCTGGCTTCGCTGCTCGCGGTTTTTGTCTCGCTGGTGTCGCTGTGGCTGGCGTGGAGCTCGAACCGGACGCAGGAGCGGATGCTCGCCGCGAGCAGCTGGCCCTACCTGCGCTTTGGCCACGGCAATCTGGCCGATGACGGCGCGCCGGTGATCCAGGTGTCGGTCAGCAACGGCGGCAGCGGTCCGGCCGTGCTGCATTGGGTTCGCTTCAAGGGCGGTGGCGCGCTGCTCGGTGATGTGGATGCGGTGTTCGAATGGGCCAGCCCGGGCGCGCGCGACCTCACCTCGTGGAGCAGCGGCACCACCGGCGTCGCGCTGTCGCCCGGCGACCAGATCTACGCCCTGCAGTTTCATCGAACCGACGCCAACCTGGCGACGTGGGACGCCCTCAACGCGGCGCGGTGGCGCATCGAAGCCGACGGCTGCTACTGCTCGATCATCGGCGACTGCTGGACGTTCACGGGCGACGGCCAGCCCCAGCCTGTCGCCGCCTGCCCGGCGCCGCCCGAGGGGGCTTGGCGCGGCTGATCGGCGTGGAAGCCGGCGGTTCACGGTCGGATTGGCGGACCTTCGTCTGATTATCCGCTGGAGATAAAGTCTCAAAACTTGAGATAGACTCCGGGTATGGACCCCATCGCCAACCCCTACGCCCCCGGTGCCGGGGCTCCGCCGCCCGAGCTCGCCGGCCGTGACGCCCTCATCGAGCAGGTGCGCATCGCCACCGAGCGCGTCCGCATCGGCCGGCAAGCGAAGAGCGTGCTGATGATCGGCCTGCGCGGCGTGGGCAAGACCGTGCTGCTCGACCGCATGCGCCAGGATGCCGAGGCCGCGGGCATGGAGACGATCCGCATCGAGGCGCCGGAAGGCCGCTCGCTGCCGGCGATGCTCGCCCCGCAGCTGCGCCTCGCCCTGCTGCGCCTGTCGCGCCGCGAGAAGGCCACGGACCTCGCCCGCCGGGCCCTGAGCGCGCTGGCCGGCTTCGCGAAGTCGCTGAAGGTGAAGTACGCCGACCTCGAAGTGGGCATCGACCTCGACCCCGAGCCCGGCCTCGCCGACAACGGCGATCTCGAAACCGACCTGCAGGCCCTGCTGGAAGCCGCGGGACGCGCCGCGCAGGCCGATGGCACCGCACTCGTGCTCTTCATCGACGAACTGCAGTACGTGCCCGAGGAGCAGCTCGCCTCACTGGTCACCGCGCTGCACCGCTGCGCGCAGCAGCAGGTGCCGGTGGTGCTGGTCGGCGCCGGCCTGCCGCAGTTGCCCGGGCAGATGGGTCGCGCGAAGTCCTACGCCGAACGGCTGTTCGCCTTTCCCTTCATCGGCCCGCTCGACGCCATCGCTGCGCGCGACGCGCTGGAAGTCCCAGCCGCGGCACTCGGCGTGCGCTACGAGCCGGCCGCGACCGACGCGATCATCCAGGCAACCGAGGGCTACCCGTACTTTCTGCAGGAATGGGGCAAGCACGCCTGGGATGTCGCGAAGGCGTCGCCAATCACCGTCGCCGACGTCGAGGCCGCGGCCGAGGTCGCCGTCGCGGCGCTGGACGAGAGCTTCTTCCGCGTGCGCTTCGATCGCCTGACGCTCGCCGAGAAGCGCTACCTGCGCGCGATGGCCGGCATCGGCCCGGGCCCGCACCGCTCCGGCGACATCGCCGATGCGCTGGGCCGCAAGGTCACCGCGATGGGGCCGATCCGCGCGCAGCTGATCGAGAAAGGCATGGTCTGGAGCCCGAACCACGGCGATACCGCGTTCACCGTGCCGATGTTCGACGCCTACCTGCGGCGGATCATGCCCGGCGAGGACTGGCGCGAGGGCTGAGCCCCGCGCCGTGCCGCGTCAGGTCGCCGCGGCTTCGTCCTTCTTGCCGAACAGCTTGCGGCCGACCGCCACCAGGCCGAACAGCGCGAACGCCACCAGCTTCCAGCCCTTCGCGAGCAGGATGCCGAGCTTCGCGAACAGCCCCGACTTCGCCGCGAGGCCACCGCCCACCAGCGCCGCCAAGCCGTACTCGGCGGCGTGGTCGGTGGCGGCGTTGTATTCCTCGTAGCGGTAGCCGGGTTCGAACTCGGCCATGGCCAGCACTTCGCCCATGCCGGCGTTGACGCGCGGCAGGTCGTCCATGTCGGCCACGGCATTCATGCTCAGATAGCCGTGGCGGCCGAGCACGCGGACGTCGTAGTTCACCGTGTGGCCGTCGGAGCCCTCGAAGGCGAGCTCCTTGGCCCAGTGCAGCTTGTGCGCGGCGGCGTCGTAGCGCGGCGCGGCGGCCCAGCCGACGAGGTCGACCGTCGGGTAGCCGGCTTCTTTCATCGCCGCGTTGGTGTCGGTGGTCTCGGACTTCATGTCCGCGAGCAGCTCGGCGTAGTCGATCTCCTTGGCGTCCTCGTCGCTGACGTAGCCCTCGCCGCTGTAGGTCAGCACGACGGCCCAGCTGTGCTCGCTGCCCAGCGGCTCGGCGTCCGGCACCACGAGGCCGAGCACGGTGTCGTCCGGCGGGTTGCCCCAGAACTCCTCAAGCACGCGGCGGGCATCGGCGGCCGGCAGGAAGCGGTAGCCCGGCTTCAGGTTCAGGCGCGCGTGCGCCTGCTCGATGGCGACCTGGCCGGCGCTGTACTTCAGCGTGGAGAGGAACTGCTGGAGGGCGGCGTCGGGGCTGTCCTGCGCGCTGGCGGCGGCGGAGAGGGTGAGCAGCAGGGCGGCGCAGAGGGAACGCAGGCGCATAGGGGCTTCCTTGGTGGTCGGTCCGGTGATGGAAGCTTCACCCTGCCATCACGCGTCCGCCCGCGCCAGAGGAGTGGCCGCGGGCCGGCGCCGTCAGCTCCTTAGGCCCACGCCCCGCTGCAACAGCCACAAGCCCAGCCACGTCAGGCCAACCACGAAGCCCAGCATCACCGCGTAGGCGGTCCACAGCGGCACGTCGCTGACGCCAAGTAGGCCGTAGCGGAAGCCGTTGACCATGTAGAAGATCGGATTCGCGTGCGTCGCGGCTTCGGCCCAAGGCGGCAGCAGCGAGGCCGAATAGAACACGCCGCCGAGGTAGGTGAGCGGGGTCAGGATGAAGGTCGGGATGATCGCGATGTCGTCGAACTTCTTGGCATAGACCGCATTGACGAAGCCGGCCAGCGAGAAAATCACCGCGCCGAGCAGCACGGTGCTGATCGTCGCCAACCAGTCGTGCACACGGATCTGCGTGAAGCACATCGCCACGGCGAGCACGATCGCGCCGACCATGAAGCCTCTGAGCACGGCGCCGCCGACGTAGCCACCCAAGATCACCCAGTTCGGCAGCGGGGCGACCAGCAGCTCCTCGATGTGGCGGCCGAACTTCGCGCCGAAGAAGCTTGAACTGATGTTGCCGTAGGCGTTCATGATCACCGACATCATCACCAGGCCCGGCACGATGAAGTCCATGTAGCTCATCGTGGTGCCGTCGACCGACATGCCACCGATCTTGCTGCCGATCAGCTTGCCGAAGATCAGGAAGTACAGCGTCATCGTGATCGCCGGCGGCACGAGGGTCTGGCCCCAGATGCGCAGGATGCGCGCGACCTCGCGGCGGATGATGGTGCGGAAGGCCGTCCAGTTGGGGTTGCCAGTGCTCACGGCGGGGCTCGTCTCGGTCGGCTGCGCGCTCATGCCGCCACGCCCTTGTCGCCGGTGAGGCGGACAAACAGCTCCTCAAGCCGGTTCACTTCGTTGCGCATCGAGCGCACCGTGATGCCTTCGTGCGCGAAGGCGGCGAACACCCGGTTCAGGTCCATCTCGCGCGGCATCTCGAGCTTCAGCGTGTGGTCGTTCTCGGCGTGCAGCTTCACGCCCTCGATGGCCGGCAGCGTGGCCGGCAGCGTGCCGGCGATGTCGAACACGAAGCCCTCGACGTCGAGCTTGGCCAGCAGGTCGCGCATCGGCCCCTGCTCGACGATGCGGCCCTTGTCGATGATGGCGAGGTTGCGGCAGAGGTTTTCCGCTTCCTCGAGGTAGTGCGTGGTCAGAATGATGGTGGTGCCCTGCGCGTTGATCTCGCGCAGCAGCTTCCACATACCGCGGCGGATCTCGATGTCGACGCCGGCGGTGGGCTCGTCGAGGATCAGCAGGCGCGGGTTGGTCATCATCGCGCGGGCGATCATCAGCCGGCGCTTCATGCCACCGGACAGCGTGCGGCTCATCACCCGCGCCTTCTCCCACAGCAGTGCGACCTTCAGCTGCGCTTCGGCGCGGGCCTCGGCCTCGGCGCGCGGCACGCCGTAGAACCCGGCGTAGTTCACCAGGATGTCGAACGGCGTTTCGAACATATTGAAGTTGATTTCCTGCGGCACCAAGCCGAGCAGGCGCATGGCCTCCTCGCGCTTCGCAAGGCGGTCGACGCCGAAGATGTGGACACTGCCACTGGTGGCGTTCACCAGCGAGCTGACGATGCCGATCAGCGTGCTCTTGCCCGCACCATTGGGGCCGAGCAGGGCGAAGAAGTCGCCGGGCTGCACGCTGAGTGAGACGCCCTTCAGCGCTTCGGTCTTGTTGTCGTAGGTCTTGCGGAGATCGGTGACGCAGAGCGCGGGGACGGCGGCCATGGGCCCTTCGGAAGGCGGGCGGGAATGCGATCCCCAAGTATAGGTCGCCGCGCCCGTTGGGCCGCCGCCGCAGGACGCCTCGCCACGGAATGCTGCGTTCAGCGCGGTGGAACGGCCCACAGGGCCTGCTGCGGACGGATGCGATCGTCCGCTACGGCCACGCCTTCCAGTTCGAGCAGCTTCTGCTTGCGCCGCAGGCCGCCGCCGTAACCGGTGAGGCGGCCGTCCTGGCCGACCACCCGGTGACAGGGCACGACGATGGCGACGCGGTTGCGTCCATTGGCCGTGCCCACCGCGCGCGCTGCGCCGGTCTGGCCGAGGGCGGTCGCGAGTTCGCCGTAGCTGCGCGTCTCGCCGGGCGGGATGGCCAGCAAGGCCGCCCACACCGATTGCTCGAAGGTGGTGCCCGGCAGGTGCAACGGCACGTCGAAGCTGCGTCGCGCGCCAGCGAAGTAGGCGCCAAGCTGCGCCCGCAGCGCGTCGATGTGCGCGTGATCGCCCGGTGCAGCGAGGTAGCCGTGGCGATCACGCAGTTCCTCCAGCTCCTTCACCAGCGCCGGGCGATCGAGGAACTCCAGCAGCACGAGGCCGCGGTCTTCGACGGCAGCCAGCATCGGACCGAGTGGCGTATCGATCATCGCGTAGCGCAGAGCGAGAGCGTGCTTCGCGCGGCCTGGCGTGGTCGCGAACTGCCGACCGAAGGCGGCGCGGAAGCCGCTGACGGAACCGAAGCCATGGTCGAAGCCGCTGGCGTCCACGCGGGTCGAGTCCGGCAGTGCGCCGAGAGCGTTGCCCAGCCGATGTGCCCGCCACCAGCGCTGGAAGCTCTGGCCGTGGTGATCCTTGAACCAGCGGCGCACGCGCACCGGGTCGAGGCCGAGTGTTTCGAGGTCGGTGTCGCCCCAGTGGTGGTCCGGCCGTCGGCGCAGCGCCTGCTGCAGCGTGCTCATCCACGCCGGAGCCTCGCCGGGCAGCGACAGTGGGCGGCAGCGCTTGCAGGGGCGGTAGCCGTCGGCCAGCGCGGCCTCGGCGCTGGCATGAAAGACGACGTTCTCCGGTTTCGGTTTGCGCGCCGGGCAGTTGGGGCGGCAGAAGATGCCGGTCGTGCGCACCGCCGTGAAGAACACGCCCTCGTATGCGGTGTCGCTGGCCTGCATGGCCGCGAGCATTTCGTCGCGACCGAGCGCGTGGAAGAGCAGGGAAGGCATGCGTGGATGCTAGGCCCCGAGCGGACGCGCCGATACCGTGCTTTGGACGTCGAATCCCGCCATGGCGTTGATGTTCGGTATCGTGAGGTTTCAGCGAGCGCGCGTCGCCTCGGACTGCAGCAGCGCCTGTTTGCGCGAAAGCCCCCAGCGGTAGCCGCCCAAACCGCCGTCACCGCGCAGCACGCGGTGGCAGGGCACCAGCACGGCCACCCGATTCGCGCCGCAGGCCGAGCCTACGGCGCGCACGGCGTTCGGCGAGCCGATGGCCTGCGCCACCTCGGCATACGAGCGCGTCACGCCGAGCGGGATGCCTTGCAGGAAACGCCACACGCGCATCTGGAA
>JBOFQO010000115.1:0-2242 GCA_051660925.1 Silanimonas sp.
GGCGAACCTGTCGGCCTCGACCGGCCCGCGCGCCGCGATCAACCACGGCCTGAAGGCCGTGCAGATCAGCGTGTCGGCATGGACGGCCGAAGCGCTGAAGCAGACCATGCCGGCCTCGGTGTTCTCGCGCTCCACCGAGTGCCACAACCAGGACAAAGTGAGCATGGGCACGATTGCGGCGCGCGACTGCCTGCGCGTGCTCGAGCTGTCCGAACAGGTCGCGGCGGCGATGCTCATCGCCGCGAGGCAGGGCCTCGCGCTGCGCCGACGCCTCGCGCCGGGCCTCGTGCGTCCCGCGCCGCTGGCCGCCATGCAGGCCGACCTCGAAGCCCGCATCCCGCTGATCGACGAGGACCGCGCGCTGGATCGCGAGCTGCGCGCGCTCGTCGACGCCATCCGCGCCCGCGAATGGAGGCTGCATGCGCCCTGAGTGGACCCACGCCGTCGAGCTGTCGCCGGCTTTCCATGACCTCGATCCGATGGGGATCGTCTGGCACGGCCACTACTTCAAGTACTTCGAGATCGCGCGCTGCGCGCTGCTGCAGGCGCTCGACTACGACTTCGAGCAGATGCGCGACAGCGGCTACGCCTGGCCGGTCGTCGACCTGCGCACCAAGTATGTGCGCCCGCTGAAGTACGGCCAGCGCCTGCAGGTCGAGGCGCGGATCACCGAGTGGGAAAACCGGCTGCGCGTCGACTATGTGATTCGCGACTGCGACACCGGGCTGGTGCACACCAAGGCGCACACGCTGCAGGTGGCGGTGGCGCTCCCCGACGGCGAGCTGCAGCTGGTGACGCCAGCGGTGTTCCGGCAGCGCCTCGGGGTGGCGACGTGAGCGCGCGCGGGCCGCTTCTCGCAGCGTGCGGCCTCGTCCTGGCCATTGGGCTTGCGACGTCGGCCGATGCGCGCGATGTGGGCGCGGGAGCACCCCAGGCAACGGCGACCGCCAACGCGCCGGCCGTGCTGCGCGCGAGCTTCGCGCAGGAGCGCCGGATCGCGGGCTTCCGTCATCCGCTGCGCTCCGAGGGCGAGGTGCTGCTGGTGCGCGGCGAAGGCCTGCGCTGGCACACGCGCGCGCCGTTCCCGAGCACGCTGCTCGTGCGCGACGGGCGCCTGTGGCTGCGCGATGCAGACGGCCGCCGGCAGGACATCGCGGACGGCGGCCACGTCGCGACCCTCGTGCAGGAGCTGCTCGGCGCATTGCTGTCCGGCGACCGCGCTGCGCTGGCGACGCGCTTCACCGTGAGCGATGCCGCGGCGCCGCGCGACGGGGCCTGGGCGCTCGCGCTCGTGCCGAAGGGCGAGCCCTTGGCCAGCCTTTACGGCCACATCGACATCCTCGGTTCGACGCACGTGGAGCGCCTGACGCTGCAGGAGCGCGGCGGCGCCCGCACCACCATTCACTTCCACGACACGCGGGTGCAAGCGCAGGCCGGCGACGCGGAGCGCCGCGCGCTTGACTGAGTCCCGTCGCCAGCGCCTGCAGTGGATCGCCGCCGTGCTCTGGGGCGCGGTGGTCATCGCCGTGGCCGCCGGCCTCGCGGCCTTCCTGCGTGCGCCGGCGCTCGACACGGACGTGCTGGCCCTGCTGCCGCGCGACGAGGCGTCAGCCCGCGTCGAGCAGGCCGCGGCGTCGGCGCTGGCGGGCAGCACCGACGAGGTGCTGGTGTTGCTGCGCTCTGACGATGCCGAGGCCGCACGCAATGGCGCCGCTATGCTGCGCGCTGTGCTTCGTGCACGCGCCGTCGCGCTCGACGAGGTCGAGGCGCCGCTGCCCGAGGCCGAAGCGCTGGCCGCGCTGGGCCCATGGCGGCGGCGCCTGCTGGCGGACAACCTGCGTGCGCAGCTAGACACGCGCTCGCCGGAAGAATGGGCCTCGGCGGCGCTGGCCCGGCTCTACGCGCCGATGGCCTTCGGTCCGGGCCCGGATGCGCTCGACGACCCGCTCGGGCTGGCCGCGGCGTGGTGGCAGGCGCGGGCCCGCGGCATCTCGCGCGTCGACGGCGAATGGGTGCTGCGCAGTGCACAGGGCGACGCCCTGCTGCTGCGTTTCCGAAGCCGCGGAGGGGCGTTTCGCGTCGACGGCGGCACGCCGCTGGCCGATGCGCTGGCGGACGCCCAGGCGCGCATCGCTGCGACGGCCGCCGCCGACAGCGGCGCTCGCGTCGAACTGCTCGCTGCCGGCGTCCCGCTGATCGCCGAGGCCGCCGCGGCGCAGGCCAGTCGAGAGATGGGCACGAT
>JBOFQO010000116.1:0-8926 GCA_051660925.1 Silanimonas sp.
ACCAGATGCTCAGCCGCATCTACGGCACGGCCTGGTTGAACGACAAGGACCTCAAGGCCTACCTGACCCAGCTCGAGGAGGCCGAGAAGCGCGACCACCGCAAGATCGCCAAGCAGCTCGAACTCTTCCACCTGCAGGAAGAAGCGCCGGGCCTGGTGTTCTGGCATCCCAAGGGCTGGCAGCTGTGGCAGGTGGTGGAGCAGTACATGCGCCGCGTCTACCGCGATTCCGGCTACCAGGAAGTGCGCTGCCCGCAGGTGCTTGACGTCTCGCTGTGGAAGAAATCCGGCCACTGGGACAACTACCAGGCCAACATGTTCTTCACCGAGTCGGAGAAGCGCACCTATGCGCTGAAGCCGATGAACTGCCCGGGCCACGTGCAGGTGTTTAACCAGGGCCTGCACAGCTACCGCGACCTGCCGATCCGCTACGGCGAGTTCGGCGCCTGCCACCGCAACGAGCCCTCCGGCGCGCTGCACGGCATCATGCGCGTGCGCGGTTTCACCCAGGACGACGGCCACATCTTCTGCACCGAGGACCAGGTCGAGGCCGAGGTGACGGCCTTCCACCAGCAGGCGATGAAGGTCTACAGCGATTTCGGCTTCAGCGAGATCGCGATGAAGATCGCGCTGCGCCCGGAGTCTCGGCTCGGCGACGACGCCACCTGGGACAAAGCCGAGAACGCGCTGCGTGCGGCCCTGCGCGCCGCCGGCGTCGAGTGGGAGGAGCTGCCGGGCGAGGGCGCCTTCTACGGCCCGAAGATCGAGTACCACATGCGCGATTCGATCGGCCGCGGCTGGCAGGTCGGCACCATGCAGGTCGATTTCATGATGCCGCAGCGCCTCGGCGCCGAGTATGTCGACGAGTCCTCGACCAAGCGCCATCCGGTCATGCTGCACCGGGCCATCGTCGGCTCGATGGAGCGCTTCATCGGCATCCTGATCGAAAACCACGCCGGTGCCTTCCCGGCGTGGCTGGCCCCGATCCAGGCGGTCGCGATGAACATCACCGACGCGCAGGCTGATTACGTCGCCGAGGTGCGGAAAACCCTTATGAATCAAGGCTTCCGGGTCGAGTCCGATTTGCGGAACGAAAAGATCGGCTATAAGATCCGCGAGCACACGCTGCAGAAAGTCCCGTATTTGCTGGTCGTGGGCGACCGCGAACGCGAAACCGGGATGGTCGCGGTCCGCACCCGCGAAGGCGTCGACCTCGGATCGATGCCGGTTGCCGAGTTCGCTGCCAAACTTGCCGCCGAGAACGGCCCCGTCGCCTGATCGACGGACCCTGACACCCCTGGAGACTGCCCCATCAGTACTGAAAAGCCCAATCGCAAGAACCTCGAGATCCGCGTCCCGCGCGTCCGCGTCATCGGTGCCGAAGGCGAGAACGTCGGCGTCCTGTCCCGCGATGAAGCGTTGCGCATGGCGGAAGACGCCGGCCTCGACCTCGTCGAGATCCAGCCGAACGTCGACCCGCCGGTCTGCCGGATCATGGATTTCGGCAAGTTCCGCTTCGAGATGCAGAAGAAGGCGTCGGCGGCGAAGAAGAAGCAGAAGCAGGTCGAGATCAAGGAACTGAAGTTCCGCCCGACCACCGACGTGGGCGACTACGAGGTCAAGCTTCGCAACATTCGCCGCTTCCTCGAGGAAGGCGACAAGGTCAAGATCAACATCCGTTTCCGCGGCCGCGAGATGAGCCACCAGGAGCTCGGCATCGCGATGGCGGCCAAGATCGAGGCCGATCTGGCCGACGAGATCATCGTCGAGTCGCGGCCGCGCCTTGAGGGCCGCCAGATGGTGATGATGCTGGCGCCCAAGAAGAAGGTCTGAGGGCTGTCCGGCGGGGCAGGGCGCCGCTTGGCGCCGCCTCCCGGCCAATCCCTGAACCCAGAAACGCCCGCCTTGCCATGGCGGGCGTTTCTGTTTCATAATTCGTGGTTCCCGCATTGCGGGAGAGGATCCCCGGAGCCCGGCGAAAGCAAGGCCCGGTTACCGCCGGTTCGGGCAGGAAGGAAAGCACGGTTCACGCCGTCGCCCGGCCAGTTATAGAACTCCGAAAGGACCCGTTATGCCCAAGATCAAGACCAACCGGGCGGCCGCCAAGCGATTCCGCAAGACGGCTTCCGGCAAGTACAAGTGCGGCCACGCGAACCGTAGCCACATCCTCACCAAGAAGGCGACCAAGCGGAAGCGCAACCTGCGGCAGACGAACCATGTTCGTGCCGAGGACGCGGGCCGTCTGGACCGCATGCTGCCGTATCTCTGAGGAGGACTGACCCATGGCACGAGTCAAGCGTGGTGTCACGGCGCGCCGCCGTCACAAGAAAGTCATCGCCGCTGCAAAGGGCTACTACAACGCCCGTCGCAAGGTGTTCCGCGTCGCCAAGCAGGCCGTCACCAAGGCCCAGCAGTACGCGTACATCGGCCGCAAGCGCAAGAAGCGTGATTTCCGTTCGCTGTGGATCGTCCGCATCAATGCGGCGGCCCGCTTGAACGGCCTGAGCTACAGCCGCCTGATGAATGGCCTCAAGAAGGCCAACATCACGCTGGACCGCAAGGCGCTGGCCGATCTGGCCATCCACGATGCCGCTGCGTTTACCGCGGTGTCGGAGCAGGCCAAGCGCGCTCTCGCGGCGTAAAGCGGAGACTGCATCGGCGACGCCTCGGCGTGGCCTGATGCGGCAACCCGAACGCAAAGGGGAAGGGCGCAAGTCCTTCCCCTTTGTTTTTTCCGGGGCCGGTGGCGGCATGCATCGGCCCACGACACGAACCGACAGGTCCGCTTCGAATGAGCGACGTGCAAACCCTCACCACCACCGCGCTGGCCGATATCGCCGCCACCTCGACGCTGGAGGCGCTCGAAGCGCTGCGCGTCGGGCTGCTGGGCAAGTCGGGCAGCGTCACCGCCCTGTTGAAGTCGCTGGGCACGCTGCCGCCCGACGAGCGCAAGGCCGTCGGCGAAGGCATCAACAAGGCGCGCGACGCCATCGGCGAGGCGCTCGGCGCCCGCAAGGCCGTGCTCGAGCAGGCCGCGCTCGATGCGCGCCTCGCTTCGGAGCGCATCGACGTGACCCTGCCGGGCCGCGACGGCGAGATGGGCGTGGTGCACCCCGTGTCGCGCACCATCGAGCGCCTCACGGGCATCCTGCGCGGCCTCGGCTACGACCTCGCCGACGGCCCCGAGATCGAGGACGACTGGCACAACTTCGAGGCGCTGAACTTCCCGCCGCACCATCCGGCGCGCGCCATGCACGACACGTTCTACTTCGGCGACGGCCGCTTGCTGCGCACGCACACCTCGCCGGTGCAGGTGCGCGCGATGAAGGGCGCCACACCGCCGCTGCGCGTGATCGCCGCCGGCAAGGTCTACCGCAGCGATAGCGACCAGACGCACACCCCGATGTTCCATCAGATCGAGGGCTTCGTCGTCGGCGAGAACGTCAGCTTCGCCGAGCTGAAGGGCACGCTGAAGGCGCTGGTGCGTGCGTTCTTCGAGCGCGACTTCGAGATGCGCTTCCGCCCGAGCTACTTCCCCTTCACCGAGCCTTCGGCGGAAGTCGACATCGCCTGGCAGCAGCCCGACGGCAGCACGCGCTGGCTCGAGGTGCTGGGCTGCGGCATGGTGCACCCGAACGTGCTGCGCAGTTGCGGCATCGACCCCGAGAAGTACACCGGCTTCGCTTTCGGCCTCGGCGTCGAGCGCTTCGCCATGCTGCGCTACGGCGTCAACGACCTGCGCAGCTTCTTCGACAACGACGTCCGCTTCCTGGGGCAGTTCGCATGAAGTTCAACGAAAGCTGGCTGCGCGAGCACGTGGCCGTCGAGGCCGACCGCGACGCGCTGTGCGCGGCGCTCACGGCGATTGGTCTGGA
Organism: Silanimonas sp.; assembly: GCA_051660925.1. GTDB lineage: Bacteria > Pseudomonadota > Gammaproteobacteria > Xanthomonadales > Xanthomonadaceae > Silanimonas. Next base: position 3,875 of record JBOFQO010000116.1, read on the forward strand.
AGTGGAAGGCGTCGAGCCGATTGGCGGCGAACTGCCGGGCGTGATCGTGGCCGAAATCGTGGAAGCCGTGCGCCATCCGGAAGCCGACCGCCTGCAGGTGTGCAAGGTGTCGATCGGCCATGGCGAGTTCGCGCAGATCGTCTGCGGCGCGCCGAACGCGCGCGCCGGCCTGAAGGCACCGCTTGCCACCGTTGGCGCTGCGCTGCCGGGTGGGCTCGACATCAAGGCCGCGAAGCTCCGCGGCGTCGAGAGCTTCGGCATGCTGTGCTCGGCCAAGGAGCTGGGCATCGACCCCGACGCGTCGGGCCTGCTCGAACTGCCGGCCGATGCGCCGCTGGGCGCGGCGCTCAGCGGCTACCTCGGCCTGCCGGACGCGCGCATCGAGCTGAAGCTGACGCCGAACCGCGCCGACTGCTTCTCGATCCGCGGCATCGCCTTCGACGTGGCCGCCGCCCTCGGGGCGCGCGTCGCGCCGTTCGACGCCGCGCCGGTCGCCGCGACCTCGGCCGCTACCCTGCCGGTCGAACTGCACGCCGGTGCCGATGCGCCGCGCTACTGCGGTCGCGTGATCGAAGGGCTGAACCCGAACGCGACGTCGCCGTCGTGGCTCACCGAAAAGCTGAAGCGCTGCGGCCTGCGCCCCATCAGCCCGCTGGTCGACATCACCAACCTCGTGATGCTCGAACTGGGCCAGCCGATGCACGCCTTCGATGCGGATACGCTGAAAGGCCCGGTTGGCGTGCGCCACGGTCGCGCCCGTGAAACCGTGAAGTTGCTCGACGAGCGCGACGCCGCGATTGATGCCGGCTTCCTCGTCATCACCGATGCCGATCGGCCGGTGGCGCTGGCGGGCGTCATGGGCGGTTTCGACACCCGCGTCACCGACGCGACGACCCGCGTGTTCCTCGAATCCGCGCACTTCGCGCCGTCCGCGATCATCGGGCGCGCGCGCAAGCTTGGGATGCACACCGACGCCTCGCACCGCTTCGAGCGCGGCGTCGATCCGGACCTGCCGCGCGTGGCGCTCGAATACGCGACGCGTCTGGTGCTCGACATCCTCGGCGGCAGCGCCGGCCCGGTGGTCGAGGCGGTGCGCGAAGCCGACCTGCCGCAGCGTGCGCCGGTCACGCTGCGCCGCGAGCGCTTGGCTCGCGTGCTCGGCCAGCGCATCGACGATGCGGAAGTGGTGCGCATCTTCCTGGCGCTGGGCATGGGCGTGGAGACGACGACCGACGGCTGGCGCATCACGCCGCCGGCGCGCCGTTTCGACATCGCGATCGAAGAGGACCTGATCGAGGAGGTCGCGCGCATCCACGGCTACGACGCCGTGCCCGTCGCGCTGCCGGCCGGCGAGATCCCGCTCGCCGACCACACTGAGACGAAGCAGCCGGAGGCGTTCCTGCGCCGCCAGCTGGCCGCTCGTGGCTTCAACGAGGCGATCAACTTCGCCTTCGTCGATGCCACGCTGCTGCAGCGCTGGGGGCTCGATGATCGCGCCGTCGCGTTGCTGAACCCGCTGGCCTCCGACCTCGGCACCATGCGCACCGGCCTGCTTCCGGGCCTGGTCGAGGCCATCCGTCGCAACCTCGCGCGTCAGCAGACCCGCGTGCGCCTGTTCGAGATCGGCCGCGTTTTCCATGCACCGGCGCAGGCCGGCGCAGCGCCAATCGAGACGCGCCGCATCGCCTTCGCGGCCACGGGGGCGGCCAAGGCCGAGCAGTGGGGCCTCGCCGAACGGCCGGTCGACTTCTATGACCTGAAGGGCGACCTTGAGGCGATCGCCGGTCCCGCGGCCTCGCTACTGGCCTTCGCCCCGGCAGACGGCGGCCCGTGGCTGCACCCCGGTCGTAGCGCCGCCGTCTCGCTTGACGGCGAGACCATCGGTTTTGTCGGCCATCTGCACCCGGCCCTCGTGAAGGCGCTGGACCTCGACGGCGAGGTGGTGGTGGCGGAGCTTGATCTGGCTCGCCTCGAGGCCCGGGCCGTTCCGAAGGCCGGGGAGCTCTCACGCTTCCCGGCGGTGCGCCGCGACATTGCCGTGCTGGTGGCCGAGGACCGGCCTTGGGCGCAGCTCGAAGCCAGCCTCCGTGGGGCCCTGGGCCCGCTGCTGCGGGAGGTGACCGTGTTCGACCGCTACGCCGGCAAGGGCCTCGAAACGGGTGTCAAAAGCCTTGCTATGGGCTTGATTCTGCAGGATGTTTCGCGCACCCTGACCGACCGGGACGCCGAACAGGCGGTCCAGTCCGCGCTGGCGGCACTGGAGCGCGACTGCGGTGCCCGACTTCGCTGACTGGGAGTCGACGTGGCACTGACCAAGGCCGAAATGGCGGAACGCCTGTTCGAGGACGTGGGCCTGAACAAGCGCGAGGCCAAGGAATTCGTCGACGCGTTCTTCGACGTGCTCCGGCTTTCCCTCGAGCAGGGCAAGCAGGTGAAGCTGTCCGGCTTCGGAAACTTTGATCTGCGTCGCAAGAACGAGCGGCCCGGCCGCAATCCCAAGACCGGCGAGGAAATCCCGATTCTCGCGCGGACGGTTGTCACGTTCCGTCCGGGCCAGAAGCTGAAGGAGCGCGTGGACGCCTATGCTGGACCCGGGAAGTAATCGCGAGCTGCCGCCGATCCCGGCGAAGCGCTACTTCACCATCGGTGAAGTGGCGGAGCTGTGCGACGTCAAGCCGCATGTACTGCGCTATTGGGAAACCGAGTTCCCGACGCTGAAGCCGGTCAAGCGTCGTGGCAACCGTCGCTACTACCAGCGCCAGGACGTCCTCGTCATCCGCCAGATCCGTGGCCTGCTGTATGAAGAGGGCTACACCATCGGCGGCGCCCGGCTGCGCATTGACAGCGAGAAGCACGCCCCGGCAGCGAGCGGAAAGGCGAAAGCCGGGAGCGCGGCCGCAGCGGCAACGTCGGTGCCGGCATCGATCGACGTTGCGCTGCTGCGCGATGTGCGCGAAGAGTTGGAATCCGTGCTCGCTCTTCTGCGGTCCTGAGCGAGGGTTCGAGTTCAGTCGACCCTGGCGGTGGCACCCGGTATACTGCGCGGCCTCGTCGCATGTCGGCGAACGTTTTTCGGTCGGGGCGTAGCGCAGCCTGGTAGCGCATTTGCCTGGGGGGCAAAGGGTCGTGGGTTCGAATCCCGCCGTCCCGACCAACTCATGACGCAAGTCGTTGAATGCAAAGAGCCGGCCACTGCGAAGTGACCGGCTCTTTTTTCTGCGGCGTCTTGCTGCTACGTCAGCTATCGAACAACGCGGCATCCAGCGCGAGCAGCGAGTCCGGACCGGCTTCGATGCCGGCCTTGTGCAGGCGCGTGCGCGGCAGGATGCGCTGGAAGTAGAACCGCGCCGTTTCGCGTTTTGCCGTCTTGAACTCGGCCGGGTAGCTGCCGGCTTCCGCGGCGGCGACGCTCTTCGCCCACCAGAACGCGAGCGCGACGTAGCCTGAGTAGAACAGGTAGTCGACCGACGCTGCGCCGATCTCCTCCGGATTTCCGGCGGCCTTGCGGCCGATCGCCATCGTCGTGTCGGCGTACTCCTTGGCGAGCGTGGCCAGCGGCGCGATGAATTCCGCCACAGCTGCGTTGCCGATGTGCTGCTCGCAGAACTTCTGGATCAGGCCGAGGAACTGTTTCAGGCCCACGCCCTGCTGCTGCATGACCTTGCGGCCCAGCAGGTCGAGCGCCTGGATCTGCGTGGTGCCCTCGTAGATCGTGGTGATGCGCGCGTCGCGGGCGAGTTGCTCCATGCCCCATTCGGCGACGTAGCCGTGGCCGCCGAAGCATTGCAGCGAGTTATACGTGCACTCGACCGACCATTCGGTGAGGCAGGCTTTGACGATGGGGGTGAGGAAGCTCAGCAGCTCGTCGGCCTGCTTGCGCTCGGCCTCATCGCCACTGCGCTCCATGATGTCGACCAGCGTCGCCGCGTGGTACGCGAGAAGACGGCCGCCCTCGGCCAGCGCCTTGCTGGTCAGCAGCATGCGGCGGATGTCGGCGTGGACGATGATCGGATCGGCCGGTTTCGAAGGTTCCTTCGCGCCGGACAGTGCGCGCATCTGGAGGCGATCGCGGCTGTAGCGCAGCGCGTTCTGGAAGGCGCGGTCGATCAGGCCCAAGCCCTGGATGCCCACCGCGAGGCGCGCGGTGTTCATCATCGTAAACATGGCATTGAGGCCTTTGTTCGGCTGGCCGATCAGGTAGCCCTCGGCGCCGTCGAAGTTCATCACGCAGGTGACCGAGCCGTGGATGCCCATCTTGTGCTCGATGGAACCGCAGCGCACCGCGTTGCGCTCGCCGACCGCGCCGTCGCGGGCGACCTTCATCTTCGGAACGATGAACAGCGAGATGCCCTTGGTGCCGGCCGGGGCGTCCGGCAGGCGTGCGAGCACGAGATGCACGATGTTGTCGGTGAAGTCGTGCTCGCCGCCGGTGATGAAGATCTTGGTGCCGGTGATGGCGTACTTGCCGTCGGCGACGGGTTCCGCACGCGTCTTGAGCAGGCCAAGATCGGAGCCGCAGTGCGGCTCGGTCAGGCACATCGTGCCGGTCCAGCGGCCCTCGACGATCGCCTTCAGGAAGACCTCCTGCTGCCAGGGCTCGCCGTGGTGCTTCAGCGCCTCGGTGGCGCCGTGCGAGAGCAGCGGGTAGTTGCCCCACGAGAGGTTGGCGGCGTCGATCATCTCCTTCATCACCACGCCGAAGCTCTCCGGCAGGTCCATGCCGCCGAGGTCGGCGCGCGCGGTGACGCCGGCCCAGCCGCCTTCGACGAACTGCGCGTAGGCCTCCTTGAATCCGGTCGGTGTTTTTACGGCGCCAGTGGCCTTGTCGAAGGTGCAGCCTTCGCGGTCACCGACGCTGTTGAGCGGGGCGAGCACGTTCTCGTTGAACTTGGCGGCTTCCTCGATTGCGGCGTCGAGCACGTCACGCTGCGCGGCTTCGATGCCGAGCTTCGCGTACAGCGCTTCGGCCTGGATCACGTCGAACAGCGCGAAGCTCATGTCGCGCACGGGGGCTTTGTACGTATTCATCGGTTCGCGGAGATGTCGGGAATG
>JBOFQO010000117.1:0-6748 GCA_051660925.1 Silanimonas sp.
TCCATGCGCCGCCCTCCGGGCTATCGCCTGGTCTTTGCGCCGGGGCTCCTTATTCGCTCCTCCTCGCCGGAAGCGCGAACCGTCCGCGCCACCCCGCGATCCCCGGCGCGCCGTTGAGGCGTAAGCCCCGAAGGGGTCGCTCAGGATGAGCGATCGACCCGAGCGACATGGATGTCGCCTTCGGGTCGACCGCCGGAACGATCGCTTCGAAGGTGGCGGGGCGGGCCAGCCGCGACGTCGGCTTCGGCTCAAGGGAGCCCCGTGCGCCCATCGCGGTGCCCCAAAGCAAACGGGGTGAGCCAGCTCTCGCCAGCCCACCCCGCTCGGTTGCTACGAGATCGCTCGATCAACGCAGATCGAAGCGATCCGCCTCCATCACCTTGGTCCAGGCCTTGACGAAGTCCTCGACGAACTTCTTCTCGTGGCCGTGTTCGCCGTACACCTCAGCGATGGCGCGAAGCTGCGAGTTCGAGCCGAACACCAGGTCGCTGACGGTGCCGGTCCACTTCAGCTCGCCGCTCTGGCGGTCGCGGCCTTCGAGGATGTCGGCGTTGGCGGCCGAGCGCTTCCACGTCGTGCGCATGTCGAGCAGGTTGACGAAGAAGTCGTTGCTGAGCGTGCCCGGGCGCGTGGTGAACACGCCGTGCTTCGTGCCGCCGACGTTCGCATCGAGCGCGCGCAGGCCACCGATCAGCACAGCCATCTCCGGGGCGCCGAGGCCGAGCAGGGCGGCGCGGTCGACCAGCATTTCGGCTTCCGAGCCTTCGAAGCCCTTTGCAACAAAGTTGCGGAAGCCGTCTACCTTCGGTTCCAGCGGCGCGAACGAATGCGCGTCGGTGTGGGCGTCGGTGGCGTCGGTGCGGCCGGCGTGGAAGGGCACGGTGATGTCGTGGCCGGCCTTCTTGGCGGCGGCTTCGACGGCGGCGTTGCCGGCGATGACGATCAGGTCGGCGATCGAGACCTTCTTGCCGCCGCTCGCACTCGCATCGAAGTCCTTCTGGATGCCCTCGAGCGTGGCCAGCACCTTGGCGAGCTGCGCCGGCTGGTTGGCTTCCCAATCCTTCTGCGGGGCAAGACGGATGCGCGCGCCGTTGGCGCCGCCGCGCTTATCGCTGTTGCGGAAGGTCGAGGCCGAGGCCCAGGCGGTGGCGACGAGTTGCGGGATCGTCAGGCCCGAGGCCAGCACCTTGGCCTTCAGCGCGGCGACGTCGGCCGCATCGACGAGCGGGTGGTCGACGGCCGGCACCGGGTCCTGCCAGATCAGCACTTCCTTCGGCACGAGCTTGCCGAGGTAGCGCACGCGCGGGCCCATGTCGCGGTGGGTCAGCTTGAACCAGGCGCGGGCGAAGGCGTCGGCGAACTTCTGCGGGTTGGCGAGGAAGTCGCGCGAGATCTTCTCGTAGGCCGGGTCGGTGCGCAGGGCCATGTCGGCCGTGGTCATCATCGGCTGGTGGAACACGCCCGGGGTGTGCGCGTCCGGCACGGTGCGCCCTGCGCCATCCTTCGGACGCCACTGGTGCGCGCCGGCGGGACTCTTGGTGAGCTCCCACTCGAAGCCGAGCAGCGTCTCGAAATAGCTCATGTCCCACTTGGTCGGCGTCGGTGTCCACGCACCCTCGATGCCGCTGGTGATGGTGTGGCCGGCCATGCCGCTCTCGTAGCCATTGGCCCAGCCGAAGCCCTGTTGCTCGATGTCGGCCGCTTCCGGCTCGCGGCCGACGTGGCTCTCAAGCGACGCACCGTGCGCCTTGCCGAAGGTGTGGCCGCCGGCGGTCAGTGCGACGGTCTCCTCGTCGTTCATTGCCATGCGCGCGAAGGTCTCGCGGATGTCGCGGGCCGAGGCCAGCGGATCCGGGTTGCCGTTCGGACCCTGCGGATTCACGTAGATCAGGCCCATCTGCACGGCGCCCAGGGGGTTCGACAGGTGGCGGTCGCCGGAGTAGCGCTTGTCACCCAGCCATTCCTGTTCCGGTCCCCAGTAGATGTCCGCCGGCGGCTCCCAGATGTCGGGACGACCGCCGCCGAAGCCAAAGGTCTTGAAGCCCATCGACTCCAGCGCGACGTTGCCGGTGAGGATGAAGAGATCGGCCCACGACAGCTTGGCGCCGTACTTCTGCTTGATCGGCCACAGCAGGCGCCGCGCTTTGTCGAGGTTGCCGTTGTCCGGCCACGAGTTCAGCGGGGCGAAGCGCTGGTCGCCGGTGCCGCCGCCGCCGCGGCCGTCGGCGATGCGGTAGGTGCCGGCCGCGTGCCAGGCCATGCGGATGAAGAACGGGCCGTAGTGTCCGTAGTCCGCGGGCCACCACGGCTGCGAGTCGGTCATCAGGGCGTGCAGGTCCTTGACGACGGCGTCGAGGTCGAGCGTCTTGAACTCGGCGCGGTAGTCGTAGTCCTCGCCCATCGGATTGCCGCGCGGGTGGTGCTGGTGCAGCACGCCCAGGTTCAACTGGTTGGGCCACCAGTCGGCATTGGTCCAGGCGCCGGTGATCGCCTGGGTGCGGGCCCCGCCCGAGAAGGGGCACTTCGCTTCGTTACCCATGTTCGCTGTCTCCGCATTGGCGCCGGGCCCCATGCCCAGCCGAACCGTGACCGTACGCCCGATTCGTGACAGCGAGAAATGGATTGTTTGACTTGGTTTGATAGGCGCAGACTATTGACCGCGCGCATCCTTTACGACGGCACCGCCCTTCATCACGAAGGGCACGCGCTCCAGCAGGGCCACGTCCTGCGTCGGGTCGCCGGGCACCGCAATGAGGTCGGCGTGGCGACCGGCCTCGAGCGCGCCCACGTCCTCGCGCTTCATCGCCGTGGCGGCGTTGATCGTTGCCGCCTGAATCGCCTCGGCCGGCGTCATGCCATAGCGCACCATCACCGCGAACTGCTTCGCGTTGTCGCCGTGCGGGAAGATGCCGGCGTCGGTGCCGTAGACCATGCGCACGCCGGCTTCGTGGGCGCGCCTGAAGTTCTGTCGCTGCGCTTCGGCGATCTCGGCGTCCTTGCGCAGGTTGTCCGGCAGCACCCCGTTCTTGGCGCCTTCGGCCTGCGTGTAGTCGGTGTTGTAGATGTCCATTGACAGCCACGCACCGTTGGCCTTGGCGAGGCGGATGCCCTCGTCGTCGATCAGGCTGGCGTGCTCGATGGTGTCGACGCCGGCACGGATGGCCTCGCGGATGCCCGAGGCGCCATGCGCGTGCGCAGCGACCGTGAGGCCCCACTGGTGCGCCTCGTCGACGACGGCCTTCATCTCCTCGAAGCGCATCTGCTGCTGCCCGGGTTCGGTGTTGCGCGAGAACACGCCGCCGGTGGCGCAGATCTTGATCACCTGCGCGCCGTACTTGCGCAGCTCGCGCACGCGTTGGCGGCCTTCCTCCGGGCTGTCGGCGTTGTAGGGGCTGCGTTGCGCCATCGAGGGCGGAAAGTAGGTGCTATCGCAGTGGCCGCCGGTGGCGCCGAAGGCGTAGGCCGCGGTCATGATGCGCGGCCCCGGCACCTTGCCGGCGTCGATGGCCTCACGCAGGCCGACGTCGTTCCAGGCATCGGCGCCCAGCGTGCGGATGGTCGTGAAGCCGGCCTCCAGCGTGCGTTGCGCGTGCGGCACGGCCAGCACCGACCAGAAGCGATCATTGAACTGCAGGCCGGTGTAGCCGCTGTAGCTGGGGTCGCTGTCGATGTGTACGTGCATGTCGATCAGGCCGGGCAACACGGTCATGTCGTCGAGGTCGAGGCGCGCCGCGCCGGCGGGCGCGTCGACCTGGCGGCCATCGGTGGCGACCGCCGCGACGCGGCCGTCGACGACGAGCAGCTCAGCGTCGTTCTGGATGCGACCACTGCGGGCGTCGAATAGACGATCAGCGCTGACCACGGTGGTCGTCGTGGCGGCGTTGGCAGCATCGGCATGGCCCGTGGCGGCGAGTGCAGCGGCGAGGACGAAGGGGCGAATCCGGAGTTCAGCCATGGAACGTTCCTTGAGGGCCGGCGCTCAGGGCCGGACGTGACGGGGCGAGTGACGGCGCCGCCTCGGGCTCGGGGGCGACGCAGAGCCGGTTCCGGCCACCGGCCTTGGCCGCGTACAGCGCCGCGTCCGCGGCAATCAGCAGCGCCTTGAACTCGCGTCGCTGCGGATTGCTGCGCGCCATGCCAAAGCTCGCGGTGACGCCGAGCACGGTCGATTCGAACGGAACGCTCAGCGCCGCGATCGCGATTCGGCAGTCCTCGACGATCGCGACCGCCGTCGGCAGGTCATCGGCGTCGAAGACCAGGCCGAACTCCTCGCCACCCATGCGGCCGGCCCGCATGCCCGGGCGCAGCGCGCGCAGGATGGCCGCGCCCACCGCGCGCAGCACGGCGTCGCCGGCTGGATGGCCGTGCACGTCGTTGGTCTGCTTGAAGTGATCGAGGTCGAACAGCACCAGCGCCAGCGTGCGGCCCGCCGCGTTGGCGGCAGCCAGTCGCTGCTCGCACAGCGCGGTGAAGTGCGCGCGGTTAGCGAGTGCGGTGAGTCCGTCGGTTTCCGCCAGCTGCTGGAACGAGAGCTGCAGACGCTTCACGCGCAGCGCCCAGTAGATGACGAAGCCGAGCACGCCGGCCAGCAGAGCGAGGGCCAGCAGGAAGATCGTTTGCCGCTGCCCGCCCACGTCCTGCTGCAGTCGCAACAGCTGGTTCTGACGTTCCAGCAGCTCAAGCGACTGCGCCTGTTGGAGGGTCTGGTGGCGCGCCAACTGCACGGCCAGCTCGCGGGTCTTGATTTCGTCGAGGTAGCCGCGCTGCGCCTCGGCGAATTCGCCCATGCGCCGCAGCGCCTCGGCGTTGTCGCCGCGCTGCCGCGCCACCTCGGCGAGGATGCGCAGCGCTTCGACCACCGGCGCGCTGAAACGCGCGCCCTGGCCCGCGTCGACGGCGCGCTGCGCGTGGGCGACGGCGGATTCCGGGTCGCCCATGCGCAGGTTCACCTGCGCGAGCAGCGACTGCACCTCGATGATCAGGCGGGGATAGCCGGTGGCCTCCGCCGCGGGCGCGTCCTGCATCAGCAGTGCGCGGGCGCCCTCGACGTCGCCGCGGCGCGCCATCAGGCGGGCGCGCTGGAAGCTGGAAAAGTGCGTCGTCAACGGGTTGTCGCTGCGCTGGCATTCGTCGATCAGCGCCACGACTGCGTCGTCGCCAACGGCGTCAGGGGTCAGCTCGGCTTGCGCTTCCAGCTTGAGGTAGCCCGCGGCGCAGCGGCGCGCAAGGTCCGGTTCGTCGTCAAGCAGCAGTTGTGCGTAACGCAATCCGTCTTCGTACTGGCCAGCTTGGTTCAGCAGCGCCGTGGCGGTACCGATTCCCTGGTGGCGCAGCGTGCGGTCCTCGATGGTCGAAGCCGACTGGGTCAAGAAATTGAGGTAACGGAAGCCTGTCGCGAAGTCGCGATTTCCCGCCGCGCTATTGACGATAAGCGCCGCTGCGCGGAAACGTACGCCGGCGTCGGTCGCCCCTTCGTGCAGGCGGGCCGCCTTGCGAATGGCCTCGCCAAAATTCCCCGCATAGGCCTCGGCGTGGGCGTCGAGGTAGTCAAGCCGTTCGATTTGCGTCGGCAAGGCCGTGGCGCGCTCCGCTTGGAGCGAAGCGAGCAATTCGCGGAAGCGAATCGGGTCGGTGTTGCGCACCGCATCCGCTTCGACCAGCCGCGACTCGAAGGTCGGCGGCGTCGCCTGCAGCGACACCGCCACGATCAGTACGATGGCGAGCGCACCCCACCAGCGAGGGCCGATGGAGTGAGCCATGCGGGCGGTCAGTTCGACTTGTCGGGGGACGGTGGATCCGATGGCGGCGTGTCGTCCTGCGGGTCCTGGTCGGGCGACTTGTCCGGCGTCGGCTGATCTTCTGCCGGGAAAAGAATGCACCACATTTTCGGGCCTCTTCCCATTGCTTCTCCAAGGCCGGCCGCGTCCTGGCGGCGCAACGCGTCGCCTTCGGCATCCGAGAGCTCGAGGCCCGCTGCACGCGCGCATTCGTCGAGGTTGGCGAGCGGCATCGCCGGATTGCGGGCGAGCTCGGAAAGGAAGTGGATCAGCGTCGTCATGGTCGAAACGTCCCCTGGTGGCCGGGCGTCGCACTCGGCCGGTGAACCGGCGGCGACTGCCTCGAGCAGGAGCTTAACAGCCGTGTGTCGATCTCCGACGGCGATTCCGGCCGTTCCGGCGGGCCGCTCAGGCTGCTTCGAGCGCGTTGCCGCAGTCGGTGACGATGATGCGGTCGCGGCCGTCGTTCTTGGCGCGGTAGAGCGCGCGGTCGCTGCGGTCGAGCAGGGCCTGCAAATCGTGGCCGCATTCGTGGGTGCCGGTGAGGCCGAAACTCGCCGTCACGGTGATCGCCGCGTCGCCGTCCGTCACCGTGCGCACGCCGGCGATGGCGGCGCGCAGGGCTTCGGCATGCGCCAGCGCCTCGTCGGGCGTGGCGTTCTCCAGTAGCACGGCGAACTTCTCGCCGCCGAGGCGACCAAACAGGTGCGGCCGCAAGGCGGGCAGACCGCGGATGGTGTCGCCGATGGCCCGCAGCATGGCGTCGCCGGCCAGGTGCCCATGGCGGTCGTTGACGCGCTTGAAGTGGTCGAGGTCGAAGGCCACCAGCATGAGCGGCTGATGGCGAGCGCGGCAGCGGGTGACGGCGGCCCCGGCCAGCTCGGTGAAGTGCTGCCGGGTGGCGAAGCCGGTGAGCGCGTCGGTCTGCGCGAGGGCGCGGAAGCGCTGCGCACCGCGCCGCAGCCGCCACC
>JBOFQO010000118.1:0-2245 GCA_051660925.1 Silanimonas sp.
TGATCGCCCTGCTGCTCGGCACCGACACGGCGATGAAGGGCCTGTCCGGCGCGCTGCAGCAGGGCGGTATGTCGCCGCTGCGCGCGGGCCTTGCGCTGGTGGTCGTCGGCTATGCGCTGCCGGGTCTCGCGCTCGTCGCCGGCGCCGCTGCGTGGCAGGGTCTGCCGGCGGCGGCCAGCGCGGCGCATGGCGCGATGCTCGGGACGCTGGGCTTCGGCGCTGCCGGGTTACTGCTCTCGACCGGCCTCGTGCTTCGCGTGCGTCCGTGGCGGATGCTCGACGGCGACAAGGCGCAGGCTGAGCTCGCCGAGTTCGCGGCCAGTCGCGAAGGCTGGGGCCGCAATCTGTTCCGCCTGACCCTCGGTGTGCTGCTGCTGATCGCCGGCGCGCGCGGCGTGCTGGCGGGTGCGCCCTTCATGGCGATGCTTCTCGATGCCGTGCCGGGCGTCGACGCATCGTCCTCCGTCATCGCGATCTCGCTGGCTGTTGCGCTTGGCGTCGGCGGCACCGTCGCTGTCGTCAGCACCTTCAACGCGCGGTTCGGCGATGCGGCGGCGGCCTTCGCGGCGATCCTCGCCGGCGGCGCGCTTCTCCTCGTCGCCGCCAGCGTGGTCGCCTTCGTCGTCGCCGTCCCGACGCCCAGCCTGTCCCTGCTCGCGCACCCGCTGCTGCATGGCACCGTGCTGCTCGCGTTGCTCGCGGTGATGGCGAAGCCCGGCACGCCGCTCGGCCGCGGCGCGGGCCTGGTCGTTCTGTCTGTCAACGTCGCGCTGCTGGCGACTGTCGCGTTCTTCGCCGTCTGGCGCTGAGCGCGCCGCGGCTCAGCGGAACGCCGCGTAGCAGACGGCGCACACCACCGCGACGCCCAGCGCATCCATCACCGCGCCCTCGCGCAGCATTCGTTGCGCCGGCACGCGGCCCGAGCCGTAGGCGATCACGTTCGGCGCCGTGGCCACCGGCAGCATGAAGCCGATGCTCGCCGCCATCACCGTCGGGAACATCAGCAAAGCCGGATCGACCTCGATGGCGATCGCCACGCTGGCCATGATCGGCATCAGCAGCACGGCGGTGGCGGTATTGCTGACGATCTCGGAGAGCAGCACCACGCTGGCGACGATCAGCAGCAGCATCGGCAGCAGGGGCAGGGCGGCCAGCCCGCGCAGCTGCTGTGCGATCAGGTCGCTCAGACCCGAGCTCTGGAAGGCCATCGACAGCGCGATGCCGCCGCCGAACAGCACCAGCACGCCCCAGGGCAGCCGTTCGGCGTCCTTCCACTCCAGCACCCGCGCGCCGCGGCCGTCGCTCACCAGCAGCATCGCCAGGGCACCGCAGAGCGCCACGCCCGCGTCCGTGGCGCCGGGCACGCCGAGCCACGCGCTCCAGCCGCCGAAGGGCAGCTCGCGGAACACCCAGGCCGCCGCGGTGATCGCAAACACGCCGAGCACGCGGCGTTCGCCGACCGACCACGCCGGCAGGTCGGGCAGCGTCGCGCGCGGCGTGCCGCCCAGGGAGCGCCCGAGCCACAGCGCCATCAGCGGGATCAACAGCACGACGATCGGCACGCCGATCATCATCCAGTCGAGGAAGCCGAACGACGTCCCGGTGGTCTCCTGGTACACGCTCATGAATACGAGGTTCGGCGGCGTGCCCACCGGCGTGCCGAGCCCGCCGATGCTCGCCGCGTAGGCGATGCCGAGGATCAGCGGGGCCGCCAGTCGCCCGTCGCGGTAGTCGGCCAGCACCGCCAGCGCGACGGGCAGCAGCAGCAGTGTCGTCGCGGTGTTCGAGATCCACATGCTCAAGCCGGCCGACGCGATCATGAAGCCCCACAGCACGGCGCGTCCGCTGCCGCCGCCCACCGCGCGCACCATGCCGAGTGCCAAGCGACGATGTGCGCCGCTGTTCTCGACGGCCATCGACAGCACGAAACCGCCGAGCAGCAGCAGGATCAGTTCATTGCCGTAGGCCTGCGCCACCTGCTGCGGTGTCAGTAGTCCGGCCATCGGCAGCAAGGCGAGCGGCAGCAGTGCGGTCACCGCCGGCGCCACCGGTTCGCGCACCCACCAGCCTGCGCACCACAGCGTCAGCGCCGCGGTGAAGGCGAGTGCATGCTCGGCGCCGTTGGCGCGCAGCGCGAGGTAGGCCGCGATGGCGAGCAGCGGCACCAGAGCCAGCGACCACGGGCGGGAATTCGATGGCGCGTCGTGAGGCAGGTCGGTCATCAGAAGAGCATGGCATCCTCGCC
>JBOFQO010000119.1:0-1483 GCA_051660925.1 Silanimonas sp.
CGCCGGGCCGGACGCGCGGCGCGGCTATGTCACCGAGCATCTCGCGTCGCTGGCGCCGAGCGCCGAGGGCGACATCGCCTACCTGTGCGGCAACCCGAACATGGTCGACGCGGCGTTCGAGGCACTGAAGGCCACGGGCCTGCCGGTGCCGCAGATCCGCCGCGAGAAGTACGTCAGCGGCAAGTGACGCCGGTGCGCGAATGAGCCCCGTTGCCGCGCTGCCTGTTCCGCCGAAACCGGCCCCAGTGCCGGCGTGGCGACGCCCGGCCACGTACGCGCAGCTGGCGATGGGCGGCCTGTTCGGCGGGCTCGGCATGCTGGCGGTGCTCGCGGCGTTGGACGGGCCATCGGGCGCGGAAGCGATGCTGATGCTGGTCGCGCTGTTCCCCGCGGTGTGGCTGCACCTGATCATCCACGAGGCCGGCCACGCGCGGGCCGGCTGGGCCGGCGGGCAGCACGTTGCGGCGATCGGCCTCGGGCCGTGGCGCTTCGAGCGCGGCGGCGACGGCTGGCGCTTCAGCAAGGGCACCGACGTGCAGGGCATCGGCGGCTTCGCCCTGGTGCTGCCGACGCGAGAAACGGTGACCGTGGCCGAACGCAGCGCCTACCTGCTGGGCGGCCCGCTGGCCAACTTGCTGGCGGCCACCGCGTTGGCCGCGGCAGTGCCGGTGTTCGGCATCGAAGGCCGTGTCGCCGCGGCCCTCAACGTCGTCGCCGTGGTTGGCGCGCTGATCGGCGTGGTCAACCTCGTGCCGTTCTTGAGCGGCGGCTGGAGCAGCGACGGCCGCCAGCTGCTCGCGCTGTGGTGCCGCTGGCCGGAGTCGCGCGTCGTCGAGTCGATGTCGCGTTGGACCGCGCTGGCGATGCTCGGCGTGCGGCCCCGCGACTGGCCGGAGGCGCCGCCCGTCGACGAAGCCGGTCTGCCGCAGGCCCTGCGCGATGCCCTGCAGCGCATGCGCCTGGTGATCGCGCTTGATCGCAATGAGTCCGACACGCCGGATGCGGCCGCCGCCGCGCGCGCGATCGCCGAGGGCTTCTGGACGGGCCCGGACGGCATCCGCCAGATCAACGCCGCCCTGCTCGCGTCGTGGGAGCTCAAGCGCGGCGCGCCGCCTGAGGCGGTCGACGCCTGGCTGGCGGAGAGCGAAGGCGGGTTGCTCGACCAGACGGCGACGCGCGCTTGGCTGCGCGCGGCGCTGGCCCTGGCCCGCGACGACCGCGACGTCGCGACGGCGAAGCTCGCGGAAGCCCGCGCCGCCCTGCCGCGGGTCATTGACGCCGCCAGTCGGGCGATGCTCGTCGAGGAGCTTGAGGCCCTCGAGGTGAGGCTTGCCGGCAAGGGCCCCGCGTCGCCGATGTAAAGGACGCTTGACACGGCGGGCTTGGCGAGCGGAGGATGGTGTCAAGCGTCCTTGACACCCTGGAGCTCGCCCATGATCACCACCACGCCTGTCCGCGACGACGACCGTCTGACCCCGCCGAT
>JBOFQO010000120.1:0-2987 GCA_051660925.1 Silanimonas sp.
CCGCGCGGCTTCCTGCAGGCGCTCGGGCTGATCAAGGCCGCCGCTGCGGAGGCGAACGCGGGCCTCGGCCTGCTGGACGTCGCGCGCAGCGAGGCCATCCGCGACGCGGCGCTGAAGGTCGCTTCGGGGGAGTTCGACGCTGAGTTTCCGATCGACGTGTTCCAGACCGGCTCGGGCACGTCGAGCAACATGAATGCCAACGAGGTGATCGCGCACGTGGCGCATTCGCTGGGCGGCAGGGCCGTGCACCCGAACGACCACGTCAACCTCGGCCAGAGCTCGAACGACGTGGTGCCGACGGCGATCCAGGTTGGCGCGGTGCTGGGCCTTCGCGAGCGTCTATTGCCGGCGCTTGAGCACCTGCGCGAGACGATCCGGCGCCGCGCGCACGACCACGCCAGCACGGTGAAGACCGGCCGCACCCACCTGATGGACGCGATGCCGCTCACCCTCGGGCAGGAGCTCCACGCCTGGGCCAGCCAGGTGGGCCACGCTGCCGAGCGCCTGAAGGACGCGGAGCGCCGCCTGCGCGCGCTGCCGCTGGGCGGCACCGCCATCGGCACCGGCATCAACGCGCATCCGCACTTCGCCGAACGCGCCTGCGCGGAGCTCGCACGCTTGGCCGACGCGCCGTTCGAGCCCGCCGCCAATCCCTTCGAGGGCATCGCGGCACAGGACGGCGCGGTCGAGCTTTCCGGCCAGCTCAATGGCCTTGCCGTGGTGCTGATGAAGCTCAGCAACGACCTGCGCTGGATGAACTCCGGGCCGCTGGCGGGCTTGGGCGAAATCGAGCTGCCGGCCCTCCAGCCGGGCAGCTCGATCATGCCGGGTAAGGTGAACCCGGTGATCCCCGAGGCCGTCGCGATGGTCGCCGCGCAGGTGATGGGCATGCACGCGACGATCTCGGTCGCGGGGCAGAGCGGCAACTTCCAGCTCAACGTGATGCTGCCGGTGATCGCCCACAACCTGCTCTGGGCCATCGAGCTCAGCGCCAAGGCCGCGCGCCTGCTGGCGGACCGCGCCATCGCCGGCTTCAAAGTGCGCGAAGACCGGCTGCAGGAGGCGCTGGCCCGAAACCCCATCCTGGTGACCGCGCTGAACCCGCTGATCGGTTACGAGAAGGCGGCGGCGATCGCGAAGAAGGCCTACGCGAGTGGCCGGCCGATCCTTGACGTGGCGGTGGACGAGACCGGGCTGCAACGGGAGGTGCTGGCCAAAGCGTTGGACCCGTTGTCGCTGACAAAGGGCGGGATCGTCGAAGGGCTGTCAGGCGGCGGTTGAGCCGCGCCTGCAGGCAAGCGCATCAACCGATGCGAAGGTGGAACGGTCCGTCGGGCGACGCCGTTCCGGGAAGCCGCCGTTCCTCAATGGCTTCGACCAGTTCGGCCGGATCGTGCTGCAGGACGACGTCCTGCGGCGTGCCTTCCGCCAACGCCCGGCAGGCGGCGGCTTCCAGCGCCAGTGTGTCCTGAAGGCCGGGAATGTGAGCGTCGGACGCGGCCACATGATCGATGAAGCGCAGGGCTTCGTCGGTGGCGAAGGGCAGGGGCGAGTAACGCCGCCAGTACTCGTCGAACAGCGACTCCAGCGCGGGCCGGCCTTTCGCCGTGTGGATCAGGCGCGTGCTAAGGCGTAGCGCATCGACGAGCGTGCCGGCCCGGACGGCTTCGATCAGCGTTCGCAGCACGCCGATGCCGCGGTCCGCGGCGAGCGCCTGCGCGCGCGGATCGTCCGGCGTGCGCCGCAAGCCGAGCGCGCCGACGCAGCATTCCCAGCCCTCCGGGTCCCAAGGGCTGTGCATTGCTCGTGGCGGAGCCTTGGCATCGGATCGGGCGTGATGCACTACCTGCGTGCCGCGAAGGTCCCAGAGCTGGCGCAGCGCCCGGAAGTGCGTGGCCAGCGACGCGGCGTCGCAGCGCCCGGTCACGATCGCTTCGTCCATCATCTCGAAGGTGATCGCCTTCAGGTTGGGCAGCCGGGGGACGATCTCGGCCGCCAGCGCGAGCAGCTCGGGGGGCGTCAGACCGCTGTGAGCATCGAGCCAGTACCCGTCGAGCGCCTCGCCGCCGGCCAGGTGAACTTCGACCACGCGCTCAAGGGGAATGGCGGCGATGAAATCCCGCACCGTCTGGCGGCCGTTGCGTTCGTTCGTCCAGACGTTGTGGAGGTCGAGCAGGATCCCGCAGTCGCTGCGCTCCGCGATGGCGGCCACGAAGGCGCCGTCGGACATCTCGCCCGGCTGCGGCTGCAGGTAGTTCACGCCGGTTTCGAACAGCATCGGACGTTCGGCGCAGGTCGCGAACGCGGCGATGTTGCGCGAGGCGATCGCCACCGACGCCGGCAGCGCGATGGGCGGCAGTAAGAAGCCGGCGAAGTGACGCTGCCCAGCCGATTCGAATTCGTTGAAGCTGAGATGCTCGCTCACCCACGGGGGATCGAGCCGCTGGATGCTCTCCCGTAGTGCCGTGGCGTGCTCATCGAGCAGAGTTCTCGTGCCGCCGATCGGGCAGCCGACGCTGTGGATCACGCAGGGCTTGCCGAGCGAACGGATGGCATCGAAGGCGTCGTCGTCGAGCCGGAAACCGCCGTCGGCGTCGTGGAACCAGTGCTGCTGCGGTTCGACCTCGATGAAGTCGAATTCTCCGGCGACGTCGAGCAGCGCGTCCGCGAGGCCAGGCATCCACACCATCCCCACGCCCAGCTCGGGCAGGGAGCCGAATCGATTCATGGCGGTTCCTCAAGACGCGTCGCGCGCCCGTGGGCGGTCGCGCGACGCCAATACCCGCGACGAGGCGGGCAGACGCCGGATCAGCCCGGCAGGACGATTTCTTCGAAGTGGCGCCAGCGGATATCGAAGCCGGAGATGCAAGCCAAGTGGCCGAGCTTGCCGAGCACGATCTCCTGCAGCTTGCCGAACTTCTTCAGGTCGTAGAGGTGGTCACGCGGGGCGGAAACCGAGACACGGGTTCCGGAGACGCGCATGCGCA
>JBOFQO010000121.1:0-5195 GCA_051660925.1 Silanimonas sp.
CCTCGGCCCGCCAGATTTCGCCGGGGACCGGCGCGGCACCCTGCAGGTAGTACCAAGTTGGGCGGCCATCCTGGAGGAACGTGTACCAGAGGCCCGCCCACGCGGCGCCGGCGCGATGAACGAACAACCCGCTGCCCGATCGCTGCGGGTTGAAGTAGCCGCCGCTCCGCGCCACCGCGAAGTCGCCTCGGACCACCGCGCTGAGTTCGACGTTCACGGCCGTCGTGCCGGGGTTCCGCGGCACCAGGTACCAGCGACCGGCAGGCGGTGACGGGACGCTCAGAACGTGCTCCCGCGACGAGGACGCCGACGCCATCACCGCATCGCCTCTTGGCGGCGCGGGCGCGATCGAGGGAACGGCGGCATCGGGCTCGAGAGCGGCCGTTCTTGCAAGATAGAACTCGGTCGCACCGCTGCTCGCGGCAACCACCCGCAGCTCGGTGGCGCCGACCGGAACATCGATGAACGTTCTCGAATGCGAAGTCCCGGGCGCAAGGGAGGAGGAAATCGCCTTGCCGCTCGACAAAGCGATCGGCGTTTCGACCAATTCCGACGCCATGATGACGATCGGAAGGCGGCCCGGCGGAATCTCCTCTTGGCTGACGCGGACGAACCCGACGCGGGTCTGCCCAGCGAGCAGCGTGTGGTCGCGCCACTGGATGCGCAGGGGGCGGTCACTGCTGCTCGTCGAACGCGCCGGGCCGGTCACCACGAGGCTGCCGTCCGAGTCGACCATCGGAACCGCCGCGTGGCGAAGTCCGATCTGCCGTGCGGCGCCCGTTCGGCCGTGCACCAGTGCCCAGTACGTCAAGCGCTCACCGGCCGCCAACGACAATGATCGGTCGCAGCGTTTGGCCGCGGCCGACGTGGTCGCGCTGCAGAGGGTTTCGGCCGCGGACGGGCGGCCATCACGGTCGCTGTCCACACCGAAGTAGAGGTCGGCGTCAGTGGAACCGGCGAGCAGGTCGACAAGCACCGACCACGACCGGCCGGAATCCGCCGGAGCCGACAGCTCGCCGAGCACGAAGCCCGTTCCGGCGCCGGAGTCATCCCACGGCGACGCAGGCGCGGGATCGACCCCGGTCGCGATCACGGCGTCGTTCGCAACGACAAGCGGCGTGGTGTCGTAACGCGCACCGACGACAGGCGTGGCGCTCCTGATCGCGACATCCCGGAAACCTGACGGTCGATCCACGGTCAGATCGAGGCCGGTCGCGGTTTCGAACGGCTTCAGATCGATGTCCACGTCAGCTTCCGCACAGGCTCCACCTGCGTCGCACAGGCGATAGCGGAGCCGGTCGAAGTCGCCGCGCGACCAGAACTGGCTGTAGCCGATGCGGTCATCGCCTGCACTGGGCGTACCCCGATGGTCCACCCACGCGGATCCGCTGGACGGCGCAACGACGACAGAAAGCGAGCCACCCGCCATCCCCGCCGGATCGAACGCGTCATTCGCGAGGACGTCGAGAACCGCATCACGAACGCGTCGCGGCAGGGTCGCCTGATCCGGCCGCGCCACCACGACCGAGGAAGGCGGAGCCGTCACCGGGGTCACGGTGTTCGTCGCTATCGACGCCGGCCCTTCGCCGACGGCGTTACGGGCGTGCACGGCGAACGAGTAGCCGACGCCCTGCGCGAGGTTATCGAACACCGCTTCGCAGGGGACGCCTCCCGTGCACATCACGACGCGACCTTCCGGCGTCGAAACGATGCGATAGCCGTCGATGGCGACACCGCCCTGGTTCTCGGGGGCGAGAAAGCGGACGGTCGCGCGCGAGGAGGCCAAGGACGCGGTGGCGCCGCTTGGACGCTCGGGCAGAGCGGGGAGGAACGAGAACGACCGCTCCACCGGCTCCGCCGCCTCGTAAATGACGTTGCCTGGCTGCTCGGCGATGATCGTGCAGCGTCCGGCACGAACCGGCACCACTCTCGCGGCCAGCGTCACGTCACAGATCGACGGTGTCGTCGAACGGAACCGGACCTGCAGGCCGGAATCGGCGGTCGCCAACACGATTGCCGAGAATCCGAATGGCGTGTCACGAGGTTGCTCGAACGCGATGCGCTGCGCGCCCCGATTCACGAATGGCGCGCTGTTGGCAGCGGCGCTGCGTCCGGCGCGATTCACGGCGCGCGCGCTGAACACGTACGACTCGCCCAGCGGCAGATCGAGGAACGCAACCTCGCAGGATTGCAAACCGCCGCACCGGAGAGTCTGCCCGCCCGGCGATGCCGTGACTTCATAGAACAGCACCGGCGTGCCGCCATTCGTCGACGGCGCCGATGGCGCGACGCGGACGGCACCGTTCGCGAAGGTGACCGAGAGGTTGGCCGGTGCACTCGGCACAGTCACGCCAACGAGGACCGGCCTTTGGCGCAGCGCGACCGGGAGCAGGTGGACCGGGCCGCGCCCGTTTCCGAGGATGCCGTCGCGGTTGCTTCCCCAGCAGCGGGCGCCACCCGAGGCGAGCGTCGCGCAAGCGTAGAGGGGCATCGCGGCGATCGATGTCGCCGGCCCGCCCAGCCCTTGGACCGGGGCCCAGCCAACGTCACCCCACTGCGGTTCGACGCCGTGGCCTGATTGGCCGGACCCGTTGGGCCCGGCACAGCGGACGGTCCGGTCCGCCGCGAGCACACAGGTCAGCGCGCGCGAAACCATGGCGAGCGGGAGTGGCGCGTAAGTTTCCTGCGTTGTCGGTCGCGTCGGCGTGCCCCGGAAAAGCGCGGTGCAACGCATCGTTCCGTCCGCGGAGATGGCGCAGGAGTCGGAGCGAAGCCGAATCGGCTCGGGAAAGGCGGTCGAACGCGCGGGCGACGGGCGATTTGTATAGGTGCCGTCGCCGAGCTGCCCCTCGAAGTTGGCGCCCCAGCACCATTGCGTCCCATCCGCGTAGGCCGCGCAGGTGCTGGCCGCAGAAACGCTGAGACGCTCGATTGTCCCCGCGGGAAGTCCAATGACCCGGAGCGCCTGACCGGCGTCGAACGACGTGGTGCCGCGGCCCAACTCACCAAAGAGGTTCGAACCCCAACACCAGACGTCGCCCGAACGATCGAGGGCACAGGCATGGCGATCGCCGGCAACCACTTGGCGCGGATCCGGGGCGACGCCTCGGAGTTTCGCCGGGCTGCCACGGGGCTGCGTCGTACCGTCACCGAGCTCGCCGCGAGCGTTTGCGCCCCAGCACCACACGCCGTCTGACGGGCGCGATGCGCAGGCGAACCCGAACCCGACGGCGATCGATCCAAAGCCGGACTCGAGGCCGGGAATCGGCGTTGCTACGAGCCGCGTCCCGAACGGTTCGTCATTGGCCAACGTCGCGTACTCGTCGGTGCCCCAGCAGCTGACCGCACCTTCCGCGCTCAAGGCGCATGCATGACGTGTTCCCAACGAAACCTGCTGAACAATGCCTGCGAGTCCGACAACATCGGAGGGCGTCGGATTCGCCTCGGCATCGCCGTCACCGATCGAGCCATCCTCATTCCGTCCCCAGCAGGAGACCGCGCCTGACGACGAACGCGCGCAGGTCGCGTCCCGGTCGGCTCGAACCTCGGCAATGTCGGCGCCGAGACCTGCGACGGTGATCGGCGCGGAACGACTGCCGAACCCCCCGCTGCCCAACTGGCCAGACGTGTTCAGCCCCCAGCACTGGACGCCCCGCCCTTCGACGACGGCGCAGCTGTGTGAATATCCCACCGCGACCATCCGCGCGGGCCCGCCAAGCCCCAGAACCGCGACCGGTACGCCGCGCTGGATTGTCGTTCCATCGCCCAGTTGCCCGGCTGCGTTGAATCCCCAGCACCGGACCCCGCCATTCGCCAGAACAGCGCATCGATGCGACGGCGCCAGCGCGACCCCGCGGACGCCGCTTTCGAGACCCGGAATGATGGCGGCGCGGGCATTGATCTGGACGCTTCCCGGCGTTCGCGCGAGACCTCCCCAACACCGCACAGCGCCGGATGAGAACACCGCGCAACTGTCGCTGGCACCGGATTCAACCGTACTCGCCATCTGTGCATCGAGGCCCGGTACGTCGACCGGCGTGCGCGAGCCGGCGACATCGATGCCACCGAGCTGATTCATGCCGTTGTCGCCCCAGCACTTCACGCGCCCCGACGCTAGCACCGCGCAGGTATGTCGGGCGCCAGCGGAAATCGTCCGGACATCCGTGAGTCCTGCGACTACCGCAGGATCCGGGCGGTCCTCTGTCGTGCCGTCGCCCAACTGCCCGGCGTCATTCGAGCCCCAACAGCGGGCCGTACCGTCCAGCAAGGCTGCGCACGCGTGCGATCCGCCCACCGACACACTTCGCACGCCGGAAAGCAGGCCGACAACATCGTCGGCCATCGATGTCGAACGCGGCTGGATAAACCCACTGCCGCCCCTGCCGTCGTCATTGTTGCCCCAGCAGCGCACCCCCGTCCCAGCGGTGACAAAGCAGCCGGACCGTTCGCCCAGATCGAGGCTGGCGGCGTCCGTTACGGGAATGCTATTCGCCGACACCATCGGCGAAACGGACAAACCGAGGGCCGCCGACTGCGCGACGGCGAAGAGGAATGAACGCAGGCGCATGCAGAGATCCGTCTCACGAGGGGGCGGCGTCAATGATGCCTCTGCTGTCGTCAGATCGCCAAACGGCAACGCCGGCCCGAGGGCCGGCGTTGAGGCGGTAATCATGCGTCCTGCACGGAAGCGCTCAGCCTTCCCACTCACCCAGCGCGGCCAGGCCGTTTTCCTTGGCGCGGGCGTAGACGGTGGCCTGCGCGGCAGCCATGTCGGCCGGGTTCTTCGCCCAGATCTTCAGCGCGGCGGCCTGCATGGCACGGCCGTAGCTGAAGGAGAGCGGCCACGGGTTGCCCTCGAGCTGGTTCATCTCGTTGAGGTGGCGCGTGGCCTGCTCGTCGCTCTGGCCACCCGACAGGAACACGATGCCCGGCAGCGTCGCCGGCACGGTGGCCTTCAGGCAGTGCACGGTCTGCGCGGCGACTTCCTCGGCGTCGGCCTGCTCTTCGCAGTCCTTGCCCGAGATGACCATGCTGGCCTTCAGGATGCAGCCCTCGAGCATCACGTTGTGCTCGTACAGCGCCGAGAACAGGCTGCGCAGCACGGCTTCGGTGACGTCGTAGCAGGTGTCGATGTCGTGGTCGCCGTCGATCAGCACTTCCGGCTCGACCATCGGCACGATGCCGGCTTCCTGGCA
>JBOFQO010000122.1:0-21686 GCA_051660925.1 Silanimonas sp.
GCCGCCCGCCGCGATCTCGAAGCCCGCGCCAAGCGACTCACCGCCGAGGACAACGCGCCGGCGGTCTCGCCCACCCTCGCCCTGCGCGCCGCGCAGCACGCCGCCGCCCTGCGTCGCGGGCTGAAGGACTGGCACACCTACCAGAGCGGCTACGACCCGCAGTTCAGCTGGTGGGTCGACGCGCCGTACGCCGCGCTCGACAAGCAGCTCGAAGCCCACGGCAAGCTGCTTCGCGACACGCTCGGCGGCGCTTCCGATCCGGAAACCCTGCGCGCCGACCCGATCGGCGACGCCGCGATCATCGAAGCCCTGCAGGCCGAAGGGGTCGACTACAGCCCGGCCGAACTGATGGCGGCCGCCGAGAAGGAGCTCGCCTGGTGCCAGGCCGAGATGGACAAGGCCGCGCGCGCGATGGGCGCCCGCGACTGGCGCGACGCGCTGGAGCGAGTCAAGCAGCGCCACGTCGCGCCCGGCGAGCAGCCGGGCTTGGTCGTCGAACTCGCCGACGAGGCCGTGCATTTCCTCGAAGCCCGCGAGCTGATCACCGTGCCGGACGGCGCCAAGCGCGACTGGCGCATGACCATGCTGACGCCGGAGTACCAGCTGCAGGCGCCGTTCTTCCTCGGTGGTGAGGATGTCTGGGTGGCATTCCCGACCGACGGCATGCCGCACGACCGCAAGCTCAACGCGCTGCGTGGCAACAACCGGCACTTCTCGCGGGCTGTCGTGCACCACGAGCTCATTCCCGGCCACCACCTGCAGCACTGGTACGCGCAGCGCTATGGCACCCATCGCGCTGGCTTCGACAGCCCCTTCTGGACCGAAGGCTGGGCGCTGTACTGGGAGCTGCGCCTCTACGACATGGGCTTCGCCGCGACACCGGAAGACCGCGTCGGCATGCTGTTCTGGCGCAGCCATCGCGCCGCGCGGATCCTGTTCTCACTGGGCGTGCAATCGGGCCGGATGACGCCCGATGAAGCCGTGGAGTTGCTCGTGGAGCGCGTCGGCCACGAGCGCGAGAACGCCAAGGCCGAGGTTCGGCGCTCGATCGCTGGCGACTATGGCCCGCTGTACCAGGTGGCCTACCTTGTCGGCGGCTGGCAGTTCCGCGCCCTGCACGAGGAGCGCGTCACGCGTGGCGGCTGGAGCGAACGCGAGTTCCATGACCGCGTGATGCGCGAAGGCTCGATGCCGATCCGCTACTTGCGCGAGCGCCTGTTCGATCGCGTCGGCGAGGAGCCGCCGACCGAGGCCTGGCGCTTCCTCGACAGCCCCGCTAATGCCAGCGCGCGCTGACCCACCGCCGGGCGCGGCTCACGCTCTCGCGCTCGCCCACGCGAAGCGCGCCTTCCGGAATCGAGACCCTAGAAACAGGAAACCCCGCGTGAGCGGGGTTTCCTGTTTCGACCCTGGTTGACCGAAGCCGAACCCGTCGATCACTCCGGCTCAGTCGCCCATCTGCTTCTGCAGGTGCTCCCAGCGCTCCTGCGCGTCGAGCGTGCGCTCGGCGGTCGGGCGCGCCTCAAGGCGGTCGAGGCCGATGGGCTCACCGGTATCAACGCAGAAGCCGTAGTCGCCTTCGTCAAGGCGACGCAGTGTGCTGTCGATCTTGTTGATCAGCTTGCGGTAGCGATCGCGGGTGCGCAGCTCAAGCGCGTTTTCCGTCTCGCGGGTCGCGCGCTCGGCTTCGTCGCCAACGTCGCGCACTTCGTCCTTGAGGTTCTCGATGGTCTGCTGGGACTCTTCCACCAGCTCCTGGCGCCAGCCAAGCAGCTTCTGGCGGAAATACTCGAGCTGGAAGGAGTTCATGTACTCCTCCTTCGGGTTCGGCTTGTAGCCGGCCGGGAGGGTGACGCGTTCGATCACTTGGTTGGGTCGCTTCGGTTCTTCACGCGGACGTTCCGGCTTGACGTAGCCAGCGCGGTTGCCGGTCGGCCTGTGCTCGACCGGGCGCGGGCCAACCTTGGCCGGTACCGCCGCGGGGGTGGAGGATTTGGTGGCCGGCGCTGCCGTCGCTTTGGCAGGTGCGGGCTTGGCGGGCGCAGGCGGCGCTTTTGCTGGCGCGGTCGACTTGGCGCCGGGCGCCGCGGCCTTCGCCGGGACCGTGGGCTTCGGCGCGATGCTGGGCTTCGCGGGCGCGGCCGTCTTGGCCGGGGCCTTGGCGACCGCCTTGGGTGCGGCAGCCTTCACGGCGGGTTTTGCCGGCGCCTTGACGGCCGACTTGGCGGGCGTCGGCTTGGCTTTCGATGCCGCAGCCTTCGGCGCGGGCTTGGCGGCTTTCTTCACCGGGGTCTTCACGGGGGCTTTGGCGACCTTCGCCGCGGGCTTGGCGGCGGGCTTCGCTTTCTTCGCCGGCGCCTTCTTGGCCGGGGCCGACACCGCCTTTTTCACCGCGCTGGCGACTTTGCCGACCGCCTTCGCCACTTTTCCGACCGCACTGCTCTTCTTGGCCGGGGCCTTGGCAACTTTTTTCGCGGGTTTCTTGGCAGCCACGAGGTTCCTCTGGGTCGTTGAGCCGTTGCGGCGGCGTGTTATAGCCTTTCGGCCCCATCGGGGCAACCCGCCACGCCGCCGAGCCCCCTCATTGAAGCGCTTCGTCCTTGCCAGCCTACGCGGCTATAAACGATTCATCAGCCCGTTGCTGGGCCAGCACTGCCGCTTCCATCCAACGTGCTCGATGTACATGTATGAAGCGGTGCAGAAGCACGGCACCGCCAAGGGCGTCTGGCTGGGCACGAAGCGCGTGTGCCGCTGCCACCCGCTGAATCCGGGCGGCATCGATCCGGTGCCCTGAACGACGCGCAGCACCGCGGCCAGGCGTCCCGGTCAGCCGCGAGGGCCGTAGCCGCCGTCGATGCCCTTGACCGCGACGGCCACGGCGTCGTGCGCGTGCAGGCTTTCGAAGTGCGAAGCGCGCAGCCAGAAATCGGCGATGCGCTCGTCGGCGTGCAGCGCCGACTGCATGCGCCGCGCCGCGTCCTCGCAGAACATCAGGTTCTGGCCATTCAGTCGGGCGAAGGCCTGCTCGTCCTCGCGCTTCACCGCCGTCTGGACGGGGGTCTTCAGCGCGCCTTCGATGCAGTCAATCAGCTCGACGATCGGCAACTCGGTCGCCTGCGCGGCCAAACGAACCTTGACGTCGGCATGGCTGCGCTGGCTATGCGGCGTCGCGACGATGCCCTGCTCCGAGCCGAGCCAGCGCAGCACGGCCTCCGGATCGAGCGCGGCGCCGGTCGGGAAATCGGCGCGGAATTGCTCCTGGATCAGCTGCCGGGCGAGCGCGGCGGAACACGGACAGGTGCTGGAGTACGTCACCTGGACGCCGAGCTCAAGATCGAAGCCGTGGCGATCCAAGGTCGCGACCAGTGTCACCGGGTAGGCCTTCCAGCCGGTGTTGTCGCTGACGAGGGCCTTACGGCGTAGCAGGTGGTCGAAACGGATCTCGACCATCGCGCGATCGGAAAGATCGGCGTGCGACTCGAGGAAGTCGCGCAGCAGTCGGCGCAGGCTCGCCGCACTGAGCGGCTCGGCGGCGAGATGGCGGTCGAGGTGCAGGTAAAGCCGCGACATATGGATGCCACGAACGTCGGGGCGATGCAGATTGACGAAGGCCTTAATGCGTGCCGGCGTGGCGACCGGCTCACCGCCGGCGGACACAACGCGCACGGGCGCCTCGATCTCGCCCATGCCGACCCAAGCGAGCTGACCAGCCGTTGCGGGACGGGCGTCGTTGGCGATGTCCGGCATGATGCGGACGACGTTTTCACGGGTCGGGGACATGGGGGGTCCAGTCAAGTGGGACAGGCACCGTAAGTGGGTTCCGGTGCAGCGTATGTCAAGTCGGCGCGACCACTGCTGCCCCCGCACGCAATGCAGCGTTGCGCGCCAGGCGCCAGGCGTGCCAGACGTCGAGGAAAGCGGCAGCACGCTGACGTGAGCTCGAGCGTCCTGCGCTGAAGGCCTGCAGGCAACGCTGATCGGCGTGCAGTTCGATGATGCGCGGGTAGGCCCAACCGACGATTGAACCGATCGGCAGCGCCGCACGCAGCTCGCTGGCCCAGTCGCGACGCAGCGCATCGGCCGCGGCGGTCGCGAGCTGCTCGCGGCGTAGCCCGTGGCGAGCGAACTGCGACAGCGGCACGCGGGCACGATCCGCGGCGTCGAGGCCACGTTCCAGCCGCGTACGCAGCCAGTGGATGGCCAGGGCGCGGGCCTGGGCCTCCACGTCGATGCGAGCGCCGAACAGATGGCCCTCGATCGCCGCCAGGGGCTCAGCCAAGGGACGCAAGGCCGCGATGGCCGCCTCGCGATCGGAGCGCGGCGCATCGTCGACCGATACCGTCAGCAGCGCATCGCCGAGCCCGCGCCACGGGCCGCCGTGGCGCACGAGAGCGCGGGTCAGCGGATGGCGCGCCGCGCCGCGAGCGACGCCGTCCAGCTCCTCGGCCCACCAGCCGGCCTTGACCGCCGTCACCCGCGGGTCGGAAAGCTCGAACGCGCACTCGCGGACTTCGCTGAGCAGGCCGACCCAGGCACGGAACAACGCACGCGATTCGGCCGGGACGAAACCCAAGGCAGCGCCGAACAGCGGCTCGCGAGACTCGGCCTTGGCGAATGCCGCGAGGATGCCTTGGTCCTGGTCGGGAACGCCGCTCATGCGATCGGCGCCCCCTGCTGCAACCACGCCGCCAGGGCGAGGGCGTCGTCGCAGGCGACATCCGCGCCCCATGCTGACGGATCCTCGTGGGCCTCGCGATAGCCCCACAGCGCGGCCGCACTCGGCATGCCGGCGGCCTTCGCCGCTTCGATGTCGCGGGCGTCGTCGCCGACGTACAGGCAGCGGGCTGGCGCGATGCCAAGCTGTGATGCCGCGAGAAGCAGCGGTTCCGGGGCGGGCTTGCGCACTGGCAGCGTGTCGCCGCCGACCAGCGCCCGCGAGCGCGTCGACCACGCTAGGCCCGCGACGACGCCGACCGCGAGACCTTCCGGCTTGTTGGTGACGATGCCCCACGGCCAGCCACGCGCTTCGATGGCCTTGAGCAGGGCTTCGACGCCGTCGAAGGGCCGCGTATGCACGGCCAGCGCCTGTGCGTAGGCCGCGAGGAAGCGCGGGAGCAGGGGTTCGCGCGCGGTTTCGTCGAGATCCGGGAACGCGCGCGCCAACAGGGCGCGCCCCCCCTTCGACACGAGGGGACGCAGCGCGGCCTCCGGCAGCGGCGCATGCGATTCCTCGACGAGGATCCGGTTCACCGCGGCGATCAGGTCGGGCGCGGTGTCGGCCAGCGTGCCGTCGAGATCGAACAGCACGCCGCGCAGGCCCTCGCGAACGTCACGGCGCACCGCCACATCGGCGGCCGGCCGAACGGCGCCGCCAGTCATGACGGCTTCCGCGCCGCAAGCAGGTAGTTCACCTGCGTGCCCGACGCGACCTTCGCGGTCTTGCGCAGCGGGTCGTAGTGCAGGCCGCTGACGTCGTCCACCTCGAAACCGAGAGCGCGCAGCACGCGGGTGAGTTCGGAAGGTTTGATGAAGCTGCGGTAGTCGTGGGTGCCCTTCGCGAGCAGGCGAGCGACGTACTCCGCGCCAACGATGGCGAGCGCGAACGCGGCCGGCGTGCGGTTGAGGGTCGAGACGAACAGCTGCCCACCGGGCTTGAGCAGGCGGGCGCAGGCCTCAAGGATGCTGCCGGGCTCCGGCACATGTTCCAGCATTTCCATGCAGGTGATGGCGTCGAAGCTTGAAGGCTCGGCGTCAGCCAGCGCTTCGATCGACTGCACGCGGTAGTCGAGGTCCAGCACCGCGCCGCCCTGCCGCGACTCGAGCCGGTGCAACTTGGCGATGTCGATGAGCTCGGCGGAAAGGTCGAGGCCGAGCACGCGCGCTCCGTCCCGAGCCATCGCCTCGCTGAGCAAGCCGCCGCCGCAGCCGACGTCGAGCACTCGCGCGCCGCGCAGCGGAACGCGCGCGGCGACGTAGCCGAGACGCGCCGGATTCAGCACGTGCAGCGGCGCCTGCGGGCCGTCCGGGTCCCACCAGCGGTTGGCGAGAGCGGAAAACTTCGCCACCTCGGTCGGATTGACATTGGCCTTTGCGGTCATGGCCACGAGGTCGCGGCGCTCGTCCGCATTCGAAGGACTCGCGCTCATGCCGCAGCGCCCCCACGCGGGATGTCGGCGATGCGCCGCGCCCACGCCGTCGCCTTGGCCTTCAGCGCGTCGGCGTCGACGTCGACGAGGCGGCGGTCGCGCAGCTTCGCGCGGCCGCCGATCCAGACATCGCTCACCTGGTGGCGCGTGGCGACGTACACGAGGTGCGAGACGACGTGGTACAGCGGCTGCAGTTCGAGTTCGCCCAAATCGACCAGCACGAGGTCGGCCTGCTTGCCGAGCTCGATCGAACCGACCTCATCCTCGCGGCCCAGCGCGCGGGCGCCCGCCAGCGTAGCCGCTTCGAGAGCCGAGGCGGCGTCGAGCGCGCGTGCGTCGCCGGCCACCGCCTTCGCGAGCAGCGCCGCGTGGCGGGTTTCCTCGAACATGTCGAGGTCATTGTTGCTGGCGCAGCCGTCAGTGCCGATGGCGACGTTGGCACCGGCGCGGCGCAGGGCCTCGACCGGGCAGAAGCCCGAGGCCAGCTTCAGGTTCGACTGCGGGCAGTGCGCGATGTGCACACCGCGCTCGGCACAAAGGCGGATCTCGACGTCGGTCAGCTGGGTCATGTGCACGGCGATCAGCCGCGAATCGACGACGCCGAGTCGATCCAGCCGCGCCAGCGGGCGCTGCCCGTGCTGCTTCTGCGAGTCCTCGATCTCCTGCGCTGTCTCGTGGACGTGGCAGTGGATCGGGATGTCGAGCTGCGCCGACAGCATGCCGATGCGTTCGAAGCTCGCGTCCGACACGGTGTAGGGGGCGTGCGGCGCGAAAGCGAAGCGGATCAGCGGGTCGCCGCGCCAAGCGTCGAACACTTCCAGCGCCTTGTCGAAATACTCGGCCGTGGTCTTCGCCCACGGCGACGGGAACTCGATGACCGGCAACCCGACCGTGGCGCGGAAGCCAAGCCGCTTGTACGTCGCCGCCTGCACGTCGGGAAAGAAGTAGTTCTCGTTGCAGGTCGTGGTGCCGCCGCGCAGCATCTCGGCCACCGCCAGCTCGATGCCGTCGGCGATGAAGTCCGGCGCCATGACCGCGGCCTCAATCGGCCAGATGTGCTCCTGCAGCCAAGGCATCAGCGGCAAGTCGTCGGCCACGCCGCGCAGCAGGGTCATCGGGTTGTGGGTGTGGATGTTGATTAGACCGGGGATCAGCGCGGCCTCGGGGCGCGAGACGATCTCGGCGGGCAGGAAGCGCGCCCGCGCTTCCGCGCGCGGCAGCACCGCAAGGATGCGGCCGCCCTTCACCGCCACGGCGTGGTCGGCCAGCACGGTGCCCTTCGGCACGACCGGCACAACGTGCCCAGCTTCGATCAACAGGTCGCAGGGTTCCAGCACGTTCACTCCCCGGATATGGCTGCGGCGCGCCGGTGAGGGCGCGCCGCAAGATTGCCGGACCCGCCGTGGCGGGCCGATGACGCCATCCGACCCGCAAGCGCGGGACGATGGCGCGGTCGATCACTTGACGCGGCTGACGTACTCACCGGTGCGAGTGTCGACCTTGATGATTTCTTCCTGGCCGACGAACAGCGGCACGCGGACCACGGCGCCGGTCTCGAGCTTGGCCGGCTTGCCGCCGCCGCCCGAGGTGTCGCCGCGAACGCCGGGGTCGGTCTCGACGATCTTCAGCTCGACGAAGTTCGGGGCCTGCACGGCGATCGGCGTGCCGTTCCATAGGGTCACGACGCAGGGCTCCTCGCCCTTGATCCACTTCGCCGTCTCGCCCACGCCGGCGGCGTCGGCCTGGACCTGCTCGAAGGTCTCCTGCTGCATGAAGTGCCAGAACTCGCCGTCGTTGTAGAGGTACTGCATGTCGGTGTCGACGACATCGGCGGCCTCGACGTTGTCGGTCGCCTTCATGGTCATTTCGACCACGCGGCCCGACTTGATGAAGCGGTACTTCACGCGGGTGAAGGCCTGGCCCTTGCCCGGCTTGACGTACTCCGTCTCGGTGATGACGCACGGCTCGTTGTTGACGATGATCTTCATGCCGTTCTTGACGTCATTCATGCCGTAGCTGGCCATGCGGGTGCTCCTGAACCTTTAGAATGCGGATTCCACGGCCCGGTCGGGCCGCGCGTAAAGACCCGAGATGATACCCGTTCCCGCCGCCGCCCGGCAGCCGGTCCGCTGGCAGGCCCTGTGGCGCGAGGCCCTCCGCGACCCCATCGAACTGCTGGAAAGCCTCGGCCTTCCGGGGCTCGCAGCGCGCGTCTCGGCCTCGGCGCAGGCCCAGTTCCCACTGCGCGTGCCGCGGGGCTTCGTCGCGCGAATGCGCCACGGCGATGCCGAGGATCCATTGCTTCGGCAGGTGCTGCCGCTCGACGATGAGGACCGCCTCGCACCGGGCTTCAGCCTCGACGCCGTCGGCGACGGCGCGGCCAAAGGCGGCACCGGCGTCATCCACAAGTACGACGGGCGGGCCCTGCTGATCGCCACCGGCAGCTGCGCCATCCACTGCCGTTACTGCTTCCGCCGACACTTCCCCTATGCCGAGGAAACCGCGGCCGCGGGCGCATGGGGCTCAGCGCTCGACTACCTGCGCGCTGATCCGACGGTGCGCGAAGTGATCCTGTCCGGCGGTGATCCGCTGAGTCTGTCGACGGCCAAGCTCGCCGAGCTCACTGAGGCGCTGCGCTCGCTGCCGCAGATCACCCGGCTGCGGATCCATACGCGGCTGCCGATCGTGCTGCCCGAGCGCGTCGACGCCGAGTTCCTTGACTGGATCGGCGCCCTGACCTGGCCGGTCGTCGTCGTCATGCACGCCAACCACGCCAACGAGATTGAGGACGGCGTACGTGCGGCCTGCGCCGCTCTGCGCATCCGCGGCGTCCATCTGCTGAACCAGACCGTACTGATGCGCGGGGTCAACGACGCGGCCGATGCGCTCGTCGATCTCTCCGAAGCCCTGTTCGCCGCCGGCGTGCTGCCCTACTACCTGCATCTGCTTGATCGCGTGCAGGGCACGGCGCACTTCGAGGTGCCCGAGGCGCAGGCGCTGGCCTTGCGCGACGCCATCCATGCCCGGTTGCCGGGCTATCTCGTGCCGACGCTGGTGCGCGAGATCGCGGGGCAGCCCGGCAAGACGCCGGCCTGAGGCCGCCTGGGGGCTGCCAAGCGACGCGGCGTCCGTATACTGCGACGCGATACCGCTTTCGCCCCCGGAGCCCGCATGCCTACGAACGACGCCGTCCTCCGCCTCCTTCTGGTCGACGACCGGTTGGAGGATGCCGAGCAGCTGACCAGCATGCTCCGCAATGGCGGCATGGCCGTTCGTCCGCAACGCCCGGACACGCTTGAGGAGTTCCGCAAGCTGTTGGCGACGCAGAGCGTTGATCTCGTCGTCGCCGCACTGTCGGCGACGTCTATCGCCTTCGACTGCGTCGTCCGCGAGGTCGAAGCCAGTGGCAAGGACCTGCCGGTGCTGGCGGTGCTTGAGGCGCTCGACGAAACCCAGATGCTGGAGGCGCTCAAGCTCGGCGCCCGAGACGTCGTGCTCCGCAACCAACCGACGCAGGCGCAGACCATCGTCCGCGCCGAGGCCGAGTTCGTGAAGACCCGCCGCGCGGTGCGCGTGCTTGAGGCCCAGCTGCGTGAGACCGAGCGCCGCTGCGACGCGTTGATCAATTCTTCGCGAGACCCGATCGCGTACATCCACGAAGGCATGCACATCCGCGCCAACGACGCCTACCTCGAGATGTTCGGCTACGAGAGCTACGAAGACATCGAAGGGCTCTCGGCGCTGGACCTGATTGCGCCGTCCCATGGCGCCGCGTTTAAGGACCTGTTGAAGCGCATCTCCAAGGGCGAAGCGCCGCCGAAACAGCTGGAGATCAAGGCCGTCGATGCCAATGGCGGCGAGTTCGACGCGCTGATGGAGTTCACGCCGGCCTCGTACGAGGGTGAGCCCTGCCTGCAGATCGTGTTCCGCCCGCGGATGGTCGACGCCTCGATGGCGGCTGAGCTGGAGGCGCTGCGCCTGCGCGATTCGCTGACCGGGCTCGCCAACCGCGCGCACTTCATGGGCGAGCTCGAGCGCGCCGTCGCTGCGGCCGCCGGCGGGCGCCACCACCAGGCCCTGCTGCTGGTGGAGCCGGACAATTACGACACCCTGGTCGGAACCATCGGCATGGCGCAGGCCGACGAGCTGCTGAAGGCCTTCTGCGAGCGTCTTGAGACCTGCCTCGACGACACGACGCTGGCCGGCCGCCTTTCCGATCACCGTTTCGCCGTGATCTGCCGTCTGCACGACCACAAAGCCAGCCAGACCCGCGCTGAGCGGATCCGCACCGCATTCCAGGGGAAGATCCTCGAGGTCGGCGACCGTTCGCTCACATTGACGGTCAGCGTCGGTGGCGTGCAGATCGGCGAGCGCAATGCACAGATTGGCCCGGTGCTGAGCCGCGCGGAGACCAGCTTGCAGTCGGCGATGGGCGTCGGCGGTGATCGCGTCGAAATCCACGACCCGGCGGCCCGCGACCGAGCGGAGGAAGAGCGCATCCAGGCCTGGGTGCAGCGCCTGCGCGAAGCCCTCGACAACGACGGGTTCACACTGCACTACCAGCCGATCATCAGCCTCAACGGCGAACCCGGCGAGACCTACGAGGCCTACCTGCGACTGAAGGGCAACGGTGGCGAGATCATCAACCCGACGACTTTTCTTCCGTTGGCGCTTGAGCAGGGGCTCGGCCCAGACATCGACCGCTGGGTCATCCACCGCGCCATCGCCGTGATCGCAGAGCGTAAAGCGGCGCGCAAAGACACCACGCTGTACGTCAAGCTCGGTCCAGAGAGCATCTCAGCCAACGATCGACTCGGTGCCGAGATCGTCGACGCGGTGAAGGCCGCCGGCATCCCCGGTGAGCTGCTGGTTCTTCAGCTGCACGAGCCGGCCGTGTTCACCCACCTGAAGGCCATCCAGGCCTTCGCGCAGACCCTGCACGCCGCAGGCGTGCGACTCGCGCTGGAGCACTTCGGCACCGGTCTGAATTCCTTCCAGCTGCTGCAACACATCGACGCCGACGTGGTGAAGATCGACCGCAGCTACATCACCGAGCTGGCGAAGAACGCCGAGAATCAGGCGAAAGTTCGCGAGTTCGCGGAGAAGGCTCGCGGGCTCGGCAAGACCTGCGTCGTCCACTACGTGCAGGACGCGGCAAGCATGACCGTGCTGTTCGGCATCGGCGTGGACTACGTCGAGGGCGACTTCCTCGCCGCGGCCGGCCCAGCGATGAACTACGACTTCGGCTGACGGCCGCACCCGGCACGAACGAAAAGGCCCGCTTGCGCGGGCCTCTCTTCCCCTGACCGAAAAGCGCCTCAGCGCACGCCGGTCTCGTTGCGGGCGATCACCAAGCGCTGGATCTCGCTGGTGCCTTCATAGATCTCGGTGATCTTGGCGTCACGGAAGTAGCGCTCCAACGGCATTTCCTTCGAGTAGCCCATGCCGCCGTGGATCTGCACGGCTTGGTGAGTGATCCACATGGCCGCTTCCGACGCCGTGAGCTTGGCCACCGAAGCCTCGGTGCTGAAGCGGCCGCCGTTCCTGTCGGCCTGCGCCTTCGCCCAGGCCGCGCGCAGCGTCAGGATCGTCGCCGCGTCGAGCTTGCACTTCATGTCGGCGATCTTGGCCTGGATCATCTGGAACGAGCCGATCGGCTGGCCGAAGCTCTTGCGCTCCTTGACGTAGGCCACGCTCGCTTCGTACGCGGCACGGGCCAGGCCCACGGCCTGAGACGCGATGCCGATGCGGCCCGCATCGAGCACGCCCATCGCGATCTTGAAACCTTCGCCCTCGACGCCGACCACTTCGTCAGCGGTGGCGACGTAGTCCTGGAACTCGATCTCGCAGGTCGCCGAAGCGCGGATGCCGAGCTTCGGCTCGGTCTTGCCGCGGTGGAAGCCCGGCTTGGCGGTATCGACCATGAAGGCGGTGATGCCCTTGGCGCCCTTCGACGGGTCGGTCATCGCGAACAGGATGATGTACTTCGCCACCGGGCCCGAGGTGATCCAGCTCTTCTTGCCATTGATCACGTAAGTACCATCGGCCTGCTTCACGGCGCGACAGCGCATCGCCGTGGCGTCGGAGCCCGACTGCGGCTCGGTCAGCGCAAAGGCGCCGATCTCGCGCCCTTCAGCGATCGCGCGGACATAGAGCTGCTTTTGTGCCTCGGTGCCGAACTTCAGGATGCCGTTGCAGAAGAGCGAGTTGTTGACCGACATGATCGTCGAGTGCGCGCAGTCGGCCGCCGCGATCTCAATGATGGCCAGCGCGTAGCTGATCGGATCCATGCCCGCGCCGCCGTACTCGGCCGGCACTTCGATGCCCATCAGGCCGTTCTCGCCGAGCGTTCGGATGTTGTCGAGCGGGAATTCGCCGGTCTTGTCGAAGTGCTCGGCGCTCGGCGCGATCTTCTCCTGCGCGATGCGTCGGGCCACGTCTTGGATCATCAACTGCTCTTCAGTGAATCCGAAATCCACAGCACACCCCGGTCGGCAAACGGAAAGACGCGAGTGTAACCGTTCGCCCATACCCCACGGCATGGTGCCGGGGTGAAGACCCGCCTTGACCCGGCCGGAAGCGGCCTCCAGACTAGTTCATCGCTGAATTCGGATACAAAGATAAATCATGGACCTGCAAGCCTGGTCGGACTGCCTAAAGGTGCTCGCGGACCCCACCCGCGTGCGTCTGCTGGCCCTTGTCGAGCGTGAAGAGCTGACCGTGGCCGAGCTCGCCACCATCACCCACCTCGCCCAGCCGCGCGTCTCCACACACCTGGCGAAACTGCGCGAAGCCGCACTCGTCGTGGATCGCCGCTCCGGCGTGTCGGCGTACTACCGATTCAACGACGCCATGGAGGAGGCTGAAGCCGCGCTCTGGCGCACGCTGCGTGACGGCGCCAACGACCCTCTGTTGCGCCAGGACGCGGAGCGCCTGCCGACCGTGCTCGCCGCGCGCGCCTCGGACCAGAACTGGGCGGATTCAGTCGCCGGCGATATGGAGCGCCACTACTCACCGGGCCGCACCTGGGAGGCCCTCGCCCGCAGCGCCCTGCCCCTCGTCGAGCCGCTGGATGTGCTCGACATTGCCTCGGGCGATGGCCTGATGGCCGAGATGCTGGCCCCGCACGCGCGCCGCTATTTGTGCGTCGACGCCAGCCCGAAGGTGATTGCCGCAGCTCGCGAGCGGCTCTCGAAGTACGCCCACGTCGAGCTGCGCGAGGGCGACATGCACGCCATCGACTGCGCCGATGCGGCCTTCGACCTCGTGCTGCTGATGCACGCGCTCACGTACGCGGAGAAGCCGGCGAAGGCGCTTGCCGAAGCCGCTCGCGCGCTGCGTCCTGGCGGGCGCCTGCTGGCCACCTGCCTCGCGAAGCACGAGCACAAGGCGGCCGTGGAGCCCTACGGCCACTTGAACCTCGGCTTCACCGAGAAAGAGCTGCGCAAGCTCGCCGAGAAGGCCGGCCTGGAGGTGCGCGTCTGCGAGGTGGTCGCGAAGGAGAAGCGCCCGCCACACTTCGAGGTCATCAGCCTCATTGCCCATAAGCCGGGCGCGGCGGAGCGCAAACGCGCATGAGTGCCCTGCCTTGGAAACATCCGGCCCGCGCACAGCAGCTGCTCGACGCGATGGCCCGGCGAATCCTCGTGCTCGACGGCGCCATGGGCACGATGGTGCAGCGGCACGAGCTGCAGGAAGCCGACTATCGCGGCGAACGCTTCAGGCACGGCTTCGACGGCCTGCAGTTCGCGCCAAAGGCTGCGTCGTCGACCAGCGACATCCCGAGCGGCCACGAGCGCGCGCCTCTGGCGCCGGACCACGCGCACGGTGAGGGCTGCGGCTGCGGCGGCGACCTGAAAGGCAACAACGACCTGCTCGTGCTGACGCGCCCGGACATCATCGCCGGCATCCACCGCGCCTACCTCGAGGCCGGCGCCGACCTGATCGAAACCAACACCTTCAACGGCACACGCGTCGCGCAGGGCGACTACAAGCTCGAACACCTCGTTCCGGAGCTCAACCGCGAGGCGGCGAAGCTGGCCAAAGCCGTTTGCGCCGAGGTCGAAGCCCGGGATCCATCCAAACCGCGCTTCGTTGTCGGCGTGCTGGGCCCGACGCCACGCACCGCGTCGATCTCGCCGGACGTCAACGACCCGGCCTTCCGCAACATCGACTTCGACACGCTGGTCGCGCAATACCGCGAGGCCGCCGAGGCGCTCGCCGAGGGCGGCGCCGACATCCTGATGGTGGAGACCATCTTCGACACGCTGAACGCCAAGGCCGCGGTCTTCGCGCTGGAGACGATGTTCGCCGAGCATGGCGCGCGCTGGCCGGTGATGATCTCTGGCACGATCACCGACCGCTCCGGCCGCACGCTGAGCGGGCAGACGGCGGAAGCCTTCTGGTACTCGCTGCGCCACGCCAAGCCGCTGTCGATCGGCCTGAATTGCGCTTTGGGTGCCCGTGACTTGAGGGCCCACATCGACGTGCTCTCCTCGGTGGCGGAATGCGCCATCAGCTGCCACCCGAACGCCGGCCTGCCCAACGCCTTCGGCGGCTACGACGAGCAGCCGTCCGAGACCTCGGGCGTGCTGCGCGAGTTCGCTGAAGCCGGCCTGCTCAACATCGTCGGCGGCTGCTGCGGCACCACGCCCGAGCACATCGCCGCTATTGCCAGAGCTGTCGCCGGCCTGCCGCCGCGCGCGATGCCCTCTCCCGCTCCGCATATGCGGCTCGCCGGCCTCGAGCCGGCGGTCATCACGCTGGAGAGCAACTTCGTCAACGTCGGCGAGCGCACCAATGTCACCGGCTCGGCGCAGTTCAAGAAGCTGATCCTCGAAGGCCGCTTCGACGAGGCCCTGGTGGTCGCGCGCCAGCAGGTCGAGAACGGCGCGCAGGTCATCGACATCAACATGGACGAGGGCATGCTCGACGCCGAAGCGGCGATGGGCCGCTTCCTGCGCCTGATCGCGGGCGAGCCGGACATCGCCCGCGTGCCGGTGATGATCGATTCCTCGAGGTGGAGCGTCATCGAGGAAGGCCTGAAGAACGTCCAGGGCAAGCCGATCGTCAACTCAATCTCCCTGAAGGAGGGCGAGGCGGCGTTCCTGCATCAAGCGGAGCTGCTGCGCCGGTACGGTGCCGCCGTGGTGGTGATGGCCTTCGACGAGCAGGGCCAGGCCGACACGTTCGAACGCAAGGTCGAGATCTGCTCGCGTGCCTACGCGCTGCTGACGGAGCGCGCCGGCATCGCGTCCGAGGACATCGTCTTCGACCCCAACATCTTCGCCATCGCCACCGGTATCGAGGAGCACGACGGCTACGCTGTCGCCTTCATTGAGGCGGCGCGCGAGATCAAAACGCGCTTCCCGCTCGCGCATGTGTCGGGCGGCGTGTCGAACGTCAGCTTCGCGTTCCGCGGCAACAACGCCGTGCGCGAGGCCATCCATGCGGTGTTCCTGTACCACGCCATACGCGCGGGCATGGATTTCGGCATCGTCAACGCCGGCGGCCTGACCCTGATCGACGATCTCGACGCCGAACTGCGCGAACGCGTCGAGGACGTCGTACTGAACCGGCGCCCCGACGCTACCGAGCGCCTACTCGCCATCGCCGACCGCTACAAGGGCAAGAAGGGCGAGGCGAAGGTCGAGGACGCCGCCTGGCGCGAATTGCCCGTGGTCGAGCGCCTGAAGCACGCACTGGTGCACGGTGTGGACGCCTTCATCGAGGGCGACACCGAGGAAGCGCGGCAAGCGCTGGGCCGCCCGCTCGACGTCATCGAAGGCCCGCTGATGTCCGGCATGAACGTGGTCGGTGACCTGTTCGGCGCCGGCAAGATGTTCCTGCCGCAGGTGGTGAAGTCGGCCCGCGTGATGAAGAAGGCGGTCGCCGTGCTTCTGCCCTATCTCGAAGCAGAGAAAGCCGCGGCCGGCGGCGATGCCAAGGCACGCGGGAAGATCCTGATGGCGACCGTCAAGGGCGACGTGCACGACATCGGCAAGAACATCGTCGGCGTGGTGCTTGGCTGCAACAACTTCGACGTCATCGACCTCGGCGTGATGGTGCCGGCGCAGACGATCCTTGACCGTGCGAAGGAGGAGAAGGTCGACCTGATCGGCCTCTCCGGCCTGATCACACCCTCGCTCGAGGAGATGAGCCACGTCGCCAAGGAGATGAAGCGGCAGGGTTTCCACGTGCCGCTGATGATCGGCGGCGCGACCACCAGCCGCGCGCACACCGCGCTGAAGATCGATCCGCATTACGCCGAGCCCGTAGTCTGGGTGAAGGACGCCTCGCGCGCCGTGGGCGTGGCGCAATCCCTGTTGTCGAAGGACCTGCGCGAGCCCTTCATGGCCGGCGTCGTCGCCGACTACGACGAGGTCCGCCGCCGCCACGCCAACCGCGGCGACGCCAAGCCGCTGATGCCGCTGGAGCGCGCGCGGGCCAAGCGCTTCGCGCCGGATTGGCGCACCTACGCACCGCCGCAACCCGCGGCGCCCGGCGTCACCGTGTTCGATGACGTGCCGCTGGAAACGCTGCGCAGCTTCATCGACTGGACGCCGTTCTTCCAAACCTGGGAGCTCGCCGGCCGTTACCCGCAGATCCTCGACGACGTCGTGGTCGGCGCGCAGGCCCGCGAGCTGTGGCGCGATGCGCAGGCCATGCTCGACACCCTGATCGGTGAGAAGTGGCTGACCGCCAAGGCCGTCGCCGGTCTGTGGCCGGCGGCGCAGCAGGGGGACGACATCGCGGTGTTCGACGCCGCGCAGCCAATGCACCGGCGGGCGACCTTCCATACGCTGCGGCAGCAGGCCGACAAGCCCGACACCCGCCCGAACCTCGCCCTGGCCGACTTCATCGCCCCTGCCGGGCATCACGACTGGATCGGTGCCTTCGCGGTCAACGCCAGCATCGGCATCGAGCCGCACGTCGCGCGCTTCGAGGCCGCCAACGACGACTACAACGCCATCCTGCTGAAGTCGCTCGCCGACCGCTTCGCCGAAGCCTGCGCCGAATGGCTGCATCGCGAGGTGCGCACACGGCTGTGGGGCTATGCCAGCGAGGAACCCTTCGACAACGAGGCCTTCATCCGCGAGGACTACCGCGGCATCCGCCCGGCGCCCGGCTACCCGGCCTGCCCCGAGCACAGCGAGAAGCGCACGATCTTCGACCTGCTGCAGGCCGAGGTCACCGTCGGGCTCACGCTCACCGAAAACTTCGCGATGTACCCGGCGTCCGCCGTCAGCGGCCTGTATTTCAGCCACCCCGATAGCCAGTACTTCGTGGTCGGGCGGCTCTCGCGCGAGCAGGTCGCCGACTACGCCAAACGCAAGGGCGTCACGCTGGAACAGGCCGAGCGCTGGCTGGCCTCGAACCTCGACTACGACCCGGATTGACGCGGCGCAGCATCGCCGGCGAGGGCGTCCTCACATCGCGAAGGCGACGGCAGTGTTACGAAATCACAGTCGCGATCCCGCGGCCCCGCCCTCTTCGTGCGCACGTCCCGTCTATGTCCAAGACCACCCTCGCCGCCGCTCTCGCGGCCGCCCTGCTCCTCTCGCTGCCGACCGCCGCCCCCGTTCAGGCCCATGACCACGCCGAGGCCACCGACGCTGCCCAAGCCAATCCCTTGATCGGCGAGTGGCGCACGCCCCTCGGCGCCGTGCCCTTCGACCGGATCCGCCCCGAGCACTATGTTCCCGCTTTCGAGTCCGGCATGGCCGCGCACCTGAAAGAAGTCGAGGCCATCGCCAAGAACGCGGCAACGCCCGATTTCGACAACACGATCGCCGCCATGGAACGCGCTGGCCGCGATCTCGACCGTGTGGCCCAGGTGTTTTTCAACATGACCTCGGCCAACAGCGATGACGGCATCCGGACCATCCAGACCGAGATGGCGCCGCGCATGGCCGCGCACCAGAACCGCATCATGCTCGACCCGGCGCTGTTCGCCCGCGTCAAGACCGTGTACGAAGGCCGCACCAACGCCGGGCTCGATGACGAGCAGCGCCGACTGGTCGAGCGTTACCACCTGCAGTTCGTCCGCGCCGGCGCGGCCTTGACCGAAGCGCAGCGCCAGCGCATCGCCGAGATCGGCGAGCGCATGGCCGCGCTGTCCTCGCAGTTCCAGCAAAACCTGATGAAGGACACCGACAGCTGGGCGCTGTTCCTTGACGAGGCACAGATGGCCGGCGTGCCGGCGCCGTTGAAGGCCGCCGCCGCTGCCGAGGCCAAGACCCGCGGGCAAGACGGCAAGTTCGCCATCACCCTGCAGCGCCCCAGCGTTGAGCCCTTCCTGACCTTCGCCGACGACCGCGCCCTGCGCGAGCAGGCGTGGCGCGCCTGGATCCTGCGCGGCGATAACAACGACAGCGAGGACAACAAGGCGGTGATCGCGGAGACCGTCGCGCTGCGCGCCGAGCGCGCACAGATCATGGGCTTCGACTCGCACGCCGAGTTCACTCTCGACGACACCATGGCGCAGACGCCGGAGGCCGCGCTGGAACTGATGCGCCGGGTCTGGGAGCCGGCGCTGGCCCGCGCGAAGGAAGAGCGTGCCGATATGCAGGCCCTGATCGCCACGCAGGGTGGCGACTACGCGCTGCAAGGCTGGGATTGGCGCTACTACGCCGAGAAGGTGCGCAAGCAGCGCTTCGATATCTCGCAGGAGGAGATCCGCCCCTACTTCCAGCTTGAGCAGTTCATCGCCGCGCAGTTCTACCTGGCCAAGCGCCTGTTCGGGCTGGAGTTCAAGGAGCGCACCGACATCCCGGTCTACCACCCGACCGTGCGCGTCTGGGAAGTCACCGATGCCAGCGGCAAGCATGTCGGCCTGTTCTACGGCGACTACTTTGCGCGCCAGGGCAAGTCCGGCGGCGCCTGGATGAGCAGCTACCGGGTGCAGGAGCGCTTCGACGGTGAGGTGACGCCGCATGTCGTCAACGTGATGAACATCCCGGCCCCGCCGGAAGGCCAGATCGCCACCATTTCCCTGGACGACGCCATCACCCTGTTCCACGAGATGGGCCATGGCCTGCACGGCCTGATGTCGAACGTGAATTACCCGAGCTTGGCGGGCACCTCGGTGTCTCGCGATTTCGTCGAGTTCCCGGCACAGATCCTCGAGCACTACGTGCTGACGCCGCACTTCCTCAACAAGTTCGCCACCCACAAGACCACCGGCGCCAGCATGCCGGTCGAGCTGCAGCAGCGCCTGATCGCCTCGCGGCAGTTCAACCAGGGCTTCGCC
Source organism: Silanimonas sp. (assembly GCA_051660925.1). Classification (GTDB taxonomy): domain Bacteria; phylum Pseudomonadota; class Gammaproteobacteria; order Xanthomonadales; family Xanthomonadaceae; genus Silanimonas. The sequence goes on from JBOFQO010000122.1 coordinate 19,399, forward strand.
ACCGTCGAGTTCCTGGCCTCGGGCTTCGTGGACATGGACTTCCACAAGCTCACCGCCGACGACGCCCGCGGCATGGACGTGGCCAGCTTCGAGAAGCAGGCCCTGGAGCGCATCGGCGCCATCCCCGAGATCCCGATGCGCCACCGCAGCCCGCACTTCGCTCACGTGTTCGCCGGCGGCTACTCGGCCGGCTACTACAGCTACCTGTGGAGCGAAGTGCTCGACTCGGATGGCTTCGATGCCTTCACCGAGACCGGCGACCTCTTCAATCCGGAGGTGGCCGAGCGCCTGCGCCGTTACGTGTTCTCGGCCGGCAATCTGCGCCCACCGATGCAGGCCTACGTGGCCTTCCGCGGCCGCGAGCCGGTGGTCGAGCCGCTGCTGCGCAATCGCGGTTTCCTTGCCGCCGGGGATGACAAGCCCACGCCGCCCGAGGCCGACACCGAGACCTGATCCGGCGTCTGCCGCGGAACAGAGCGACGGGGCCTTCGGGCCCCGTCGTTTTTCCGGGCGTCGCAGGGTGTGAGACGGCGGTGGGCGACAAACCCGGCACCTCGCACCGGTGTCCGCATGAGCACTGTCGTCCGCCCGCCTCGCCCCGCCTCCCCCGACGCATCGCCGGTACCCGCCGGATCGGCGGGTCCGGTTGCCCTCCCCGCCCGCCGCGGCGAAGGCGGCCAACTCGTGCAGCGCCTCGGGCGCAAGTACGCCGACCGCATCACCGCGCTGCGCCGCCTACCGGCGCGTGAGGGCGTGTACGCCGAGTTCCCGCCCGACCTGCCCACCGGCCTCGCCGACGCGCTGCGCGCCCGCAGCATCACGCGGCTCTACCGCCACCAGGCCGAGGCCTGGCGCGCCGCGCAGGACGGCGAGAACCTGCTGCTGGCCACACCCACGGCCTCGGGCAAGTCGCTGTGCTACCTGCTGCCAGTGCTGGCGGCGGCACGGCACGGCGGCAAGTCACTGTTCCTGTTCCCGACCAAGGCGCTGGCGCAGGACCAGGTCGCCGAGCTGATCGAACTCTCGACCGCCGGGAACCTGGGCGTGCGTGCGGCGACCTTCGACGGCGACACCCCGGGCGACGCACGTCAGGCGATCCGCGCGTCGGGCGACGTGGTGGTGACCAACCCCGACATGCTCCACCAGGGCATCCTGCCGCACCACACCAAATGGGCGGCGCTGTTCGAGAACCTGCGCTATGTCGTCATCGACGAGATCCACGGCTACCGCGGCGTGTTCGGCAGCCACGTCGCCAACGTGATCCGCCGGCTGAAGCGGCTGTGCGCGTTCTACGGCAGCGACCCGCAGTTCATCCTGTGCTCGGCCACGATCGGCAACGCGACCGAACACGCGGAAGCGCTGATCGAAGCGCCCATCCACGCCATCACCGAGAGCGGCGCACCCACCGGCGAGAAGTTCCTGCTGCTGTGGAACCCGCCGGTCACCCATGCCGACCTCGGCCTGCGCGCCTCGGCGCGCTCGCAGTCGGTGCGCATCGCCCGCATCGCCATCAAGGCAGCACTCAAGACGCTGGTGTTCTGCGGCTCGCGCACGCAGGTCGAAGTCATCACCAAGTACCTGAAAGACGTGTTCGACCGCGAGCCGCGCGGCCCCGCGCGGATTCGCGCCTACCGCGGCGGCTATCTGCCGAACGAGCGGCGCGAGACCGAAGTGGCGATGCGCGCCGGCAAGGTCGACGGCATCGTCAGCACGTCCGCACTCGAGCTGGGGGTCGACATCGGTGCGCTCGACGTCGTGGTGCTGAACGGTTGGCCGGGCTCGGTGGCCGCGACGTGGCAGCGCTTCGGCCGCGCCGGGCGTCGACAGCAGGCCTCGGTAGGCGTGCTGGTGGCGAGCAGCGAGGCCATCGACCAATACGTGGTGCAGCACCCGGAGTACTTCTTCGGCGCCAATCCCGAACAGGCGCGCATCCACGCCGACCAGCCGCTGGTGCTGCTCGATCACGTGCGCTGCGCGGCCTTCGAGCTGGCCTTCAGCGCCGGCGAACGCTTTGGGCCGGTCGAGGTCGACGGCTTCCTGGACTTGCTGGCCGAGGATGCTGTCGTGCACCGCGAAGGCGAACGCTGGGAGTGGATCGCCGACAGCTACCCGGCCAACGCGGTGAATCTGCGCAGCGTCGCGGACGGCAACTTCGTCGTGGTCGACCGCACCGACGGCCGGCAAGCGATCATCGCCGAGGTCGACTACACGGCCGCCGCGCTGACGCTCTACGAAGGGGCGATCCACATGGTGCAGTCGGTGCCCTACCAGGTCGAGCGCCTCGACTG
>JBOFQO010000123.1:0-4883 GCA_051660925.1 Silanimonas sp.
CGCGGCCACCAGCGGCGCCAGATCCCAGCCGCCCACGTCGACGTTCCGGCGCTTCAAGTGCAGGGCCAGCACGGCCTCGCGCACGTCGGGCTTCGGCAGGTCGACGAAGAAGATCTCGTCGAAGCGGCCCTGGCGCAGCAGTTCGGGCGGCAGCTGGTCGATGGCGTTGGCGGTGGCGACGAGGAACACGCCGCTCTTGTGCTCGGCCATCCAGGTCAGGAAGGTGCCGAGCACGCGCTTGGAGACGCCGTCGTCGCTGGTGGACGAGGCGAGGCCCTTCTCGATCTCGTCGATCCACACCACGCAGGGCGCCAACTGCTCGGCCGAGGCCAGCGACTCGCGCAGGTTGCGTTCGGTCTCGCCGTGGAACTTGTTGTAGAGCGCACCGAAGTCGAGGCGCAACAGCGGCACGCCGAAGCCGCCGGCCACGGCCTTTGCCGCCAGACTTTTGCCGCAGCCCTGCACGCCGAGCAGCAGGATGCCGCGCGGTGAATCGAGGCCCGGCGGCAGCGGTTCGCCACGCAAACCGGCGCCGCGCTGCTCGACCCAGCGCTTGAGCTTGCGCAGGCCGGCCACCTCGCTGAACTTCGTGGTGTCGGGCTCGTACTGCAGCGTGCCGCCCTTGTTGAGCAGCTCGAACTTGAGCTTGCCGAGCCGCGGCAGGTCGCTGGCGTCGAGCACGCCGTCGTCGAAGATCAGCTGGCGCACGATGCGCTGCGCGTCGACCATCGAAAGGCCCTTGATGTTGCGCACCAGCGCGATCTCGGCCTGCGGGTCGACCACCACGCGGCGGCCAGCGTGCTCGCGGGCGTAGGCCAGCAGCTCGTCGCGCACCATCTTGCGCAGCGCCTTCTCGTCGGGCAGCCGCAGCGAAAACCGCACCGCGCGCGATTCCAGCTCCGTCGGCAGCTCGATCTTGCCGCCGACCATCACGATGGTGTGCTGCACGCCGTTCTCGGCCTGCATCAGCTCGCGGAGCTGGCGCTGGTGGCTGGCGTAGCCGAGGTAGGGGTGGAAATCGAGCAGCAGGTACAGGCCGCGCTGCGTGTGCTGGCCGATGGCGCGCAGCGCGCTGCTGGCGTCCGAGCCGCCGCGCTCCGGTTCCTCCAGATCCATGTCCAGCCGCACCAGGCCGGTGGTGATCGTCCAGCGATACAGCGGGCGGAACAGCTCGGCGAGCAGGCCGCGGAACAGCTCGACGACGCGCGGCTCCTCTGGCGTCTCGATCAGGATCAGCGGGGTGCCGGCGCGCACCAGCGCGGCCAGGTCCTTCAGGTCGTGGGTGGGCATTCCGTGGGCAAAGGTGCGGGGAGACAGGCCGCGAGTGTACGGCGCGCGTGCCCCGCGGCGGCCCGCCGCGACGGTCCGCCCTGTTGCCGGCCGTCCCGCCCTTGCTACAGTCCCGCGCAGGTCCGGTGGGGAAGCATGCGCATGCAGACGATTCTCGTGGCCAGCTCCAAGGGCGGTGCCGGCAAGACCACGCTCTCCACGCAGCTCGCCGGGCATTTCGCCGTGCAGGGCAAGGCGACCGTGTTGGTCGACGCCGACCCGCAGGCCTCCTCGACGCGCTGGTGCGAGAAGCGCGCCGACATGGAGGCGGCCGTGCTGCCGGTGAACGGCCACAGCCGCGCCTTCCGCAAGCACCTGCCCGAGGACGCCGAGCGCGTCATCGTCGACGCGCCGGCCGGCGCCATGGCCGACGACCTCGAGCCCTTCCTCGAGATCGCCGACGTCGTGCTGGTCCCGGTGCTGCCGTCGGCGATCGATCTCGAAGCCACCGTGCCCTTCCTGAACTCCCTGGCCCAGCTGCCGCGGGTGAAGAAGGGCAAGCTGCCGATCGGCCTGGTGGCCAATCGCATCAAGGGCTGGACCTCGGTGAGCCAGCAGGCCATCGAGCAGCTGCAATCCTGGCCCTACCCGCTGGTGGCGCAGCTGCGCGACTCGCAGGCCTACGTGCTGCTGGCCGCGCTCGGCCGCTGCGTCGACGACTACCGCTCCGAGCAGATGCGCGGGCACCAGGAGGACTTCGCGCCGATCTACCGCTGGATCAAGAAGCACACCTAGCGGCCGCGCGCCGGCCCACTCGTTTCCCCCTCCTCGCTCCATCCCTCCTTCCCTGGGCTCCCAATGCGCGATCTGATCCTGCTCCGCCACGCCCACGCCGAACCCGCCCAGCCGGGCCAAGCCGACGCCGACCGACCGCTGTCGATGCGCGGCCACGCCGAGGCGGAGGCCGCCGCGCAGTGGCTGAAGTCGCACGGCATCAAGCCCACGCGCGTGCTGTGCTCCCCGGCGAAGCGCACGCGCGAGACGCTGGAGCGTGTGCTCGAGGCCTTGGGCTACGCCGAAGTGCGCTACGAGCCGCGCATCTACGACGCCGCGCCCGGCACCCTGATGGCGGTGCTCGACGAGCACGCCGACATCGACCGGGTGCTGATGGTCGGCCACAACCCCGGCTTCGAGCAGGTCGCGGCGCTGCTGCACAGCGGCATCAGCGGCGACGCGCGCGGCATGCCCACGGCCGGTATCGCGGTGTTCACGCTGCCGCCGGGCGCCGCGCTTGAGCCGGGCATCGGCACACTCACGCAGTTCTGGTGGCCGTAGGCGAGCTGCTGCTCGTCCTCGCGACGGGCGCGGCGTTCGCTGCGCCTCCGTTGCCGGCACCGCTGCCGCACACGCCGGACGACCCGCCGCGCTGCCGGGGCCGCATCGACGCTGCCGCCAGCGAGGCGCGCTTCGTTGTCGACGTGCGCCTGCCGATCAAGGCCGAGGGCCGCTTCGCCGGCGTCGAGGGCGAGCTCAAGCCCGGGGCCGGCGGGCAGTGCGAAGTGCATGTGCGCTTGCGCGCCGACACGGTCGAGTACTCCGGCCCCGACTGGATGGCGAAGCTGACGCGCTCGCCGGCCTTCCTTGACGCCGAGGCGCACCCCGACGTGGCGTTCGATTCGGAGGCCTTCCCCATCGGATGGCTGAACGAAGGCGGGGCGATTCGCGGCCGGCTGCGGCTGCGCGGCCGCGAGCGGCCCGTAGAATTCGTGCTCCGCCCCGCCGAGTGCGATACCCCCGGACAGGCCTGCCCCATCCGCGTCAGCGGCGAGGTGAGCCGGCGCGATTTCGGCATGCAGGCCTACCGCTTCACCGTGAAGGACAACGTGCGCTTCGACTTCGCCATCCGCCTGGAGGCGCGCCCATGACGGCCGCGCCGCGGGTCGCCGCGGGCCTGGCCCGCGGCCGCGTCGGGCTGCTCGCGATGGCGGCGCTGCTGCTGGCCGCCTGCGGCAGCCTGCCGAAGGCCGACCGCCAAGCCATCGCCGCCGAGCTGGTCGCCGCGCGCAGCACGGTGGTCGACTGCGCCCTGCCCGACCGCTGCGCGTCGCCGTCGAGCTTCCGCGAGTCCGGGCTGGCGCGGCGCGCGGCCTCCACGCCCGAGGCGCCACGCCACGAACTCGTGCTGATCGAACGCGGCCCCGACGCCCTGGCCTTGCGCCTGGCGCTGATCCGCTCGGCGCAGCAGCGCATCGAGCTGAAGAGCTTCATCTTCGAACTCGACGACAGCGGCCGGCTGGTGCTCGACGCCCTACTCGACGCCGCGGAGCGCGGCGTGCAGGTGCGCGTGCTGCTCGACCAGCTCTACGGCCTCTCTGAGCCGAACCTGCAGGCCGCGCTGGCCAGCCACCACCGCAACTTCGAGCTGCGCCTGTACAACCCGACCTTCGACGAGGCGCGGACGCAGCCGCTGCAGTTCGCGGCCGGCATCGTCTGCTGCTTCCGCCGCTTCAACCAGCGCATGCACGGCAAGACCCTGGTGGTCGACGACGCCGTCGCCATCACCGGCGGACGCAACGTGCAGGACCGCTACTTCGACTGGGACCCCGTCTACAACTACCGCGACCGCGACCTGCTGGTCGCCGGGCCGGCCGCACGCGACATGCGCGATGAGTTCGACCTGTTCTGGCAGGCCGAGCGCAGCGTGCCCGCCGAGGCGCTCGTTGACGTGGCCGAGCGCTGGCGCCGCCACGGCGGGGCACCGCCTGGGCGGCTGGATTTCCGCCTGCAGCTTGAGGACGGCCGGCTCGGCACCATGCGCCAGGCCGCGGCCGATGACGCGGCGCTGCGCGCCGGGCTGCGCGATGTGACGTTCGACGTCGACGCGGTGCGCTTCATCGCTGACCTTCCCGAGAAGCACGAGCGCGGCGCCGCCGCCCGTCGCGACGCCAGCGAAGCGATGCGCGGCATCATCGCCGGGGCTCGCGAGGACGTGCTGCTGCAGACGCCGTACCTGGTGATGTCGCGACCAGCGCGCCGGCTGTTCCGCGAGCTGCAGGAGCGCGAGGAGCCGCCGACGGTGCGGGTCTCGACCAATTCGCTGGCCGCGACGGACGCCTTTCCCGTTTACGCGATGAGCCACAAGTACAAGCGCGCCTACCTGCGCGAGCTCGGCTTCACCATCCACGAGTACAAGCCCTACCCGACCGACACGCCGATCGATCCGGCCTCCACCGGCGCGCTGGGCGCGAAGGCCGCGGCCGATTTCCCGCTGTTCGGCTCGGCCACCCGCGGCGGCAACGCCGGCCCGGTGCCGCTGCGTCGCGCCGGCGTGCGCGTCGGCCTGCATGCCAAGTCGATCGTCATCGATCGCCGCCTCGGCATCGTCGGCACGCACAACTTCGACCCGCGCTCTGACCACTGGAACACGGAAAGCCTCGTCGTCGTCGACGATGCCGCCTTCGCCGACGCGCTCGCCCGCAACATCGAACGCGATATGGCGGCGGAGAACGCCTGGCTGATCGCGCCACGCGCCAAGCCGCCGCTGTTCTCGGGCTTGAGCTACAGCCTGGGCAAACTCAGCGAGGCGCTGCCGATCTTCGACCTGTGGGTCTGGC
>JBOFQO010000124.1:0-3259 GCA_051660925.1 Silanimonas sp.
GGTGCAGGAAGGCCCACAGCGCCACGCCACCGACGAGGCCCACGACGCTCATCAGCAGCGGCACGTTGAAGCCGTGCCAGATCGCGAGCTTGTACTCCGGCAGCGGGCCGTTGAGCGCGCCCTGCGCGCCGACCGCCAGCAGCTCGCCGATGGTGAGGTTCGGCAGTAGGCCCACGGCCAGCACGATCAGCACCAGCACCTCGACCGGCACACGCATGAAGCGCGGCGGCTCGTGAGGCGTGCCGTTGACGCACTTCGGCTCGCCGCCGAAGAACACGTCGTGGATGAAGCGGATCGAATACGCCACCGAAAACGCCGCGGCCAGCACCGCGAGGCCGGGGATCAGCAGGTGCAGCCCGGCCACGGTCGGCACGTTCAGCGTTTCCGTCAGGAACATCTCCTTCGACAGGAAGCCGTTGAACAGCGGCACGCCGGCCATCGCCAGCGAGGCCGCGATCGCCAGCGCAGCGGTGAACGGCATGTACTTCGCGAGGCCGTTGAGGCGGCGGAAATCGCGGGTGCCGGTCTCATGGTCAATGATCCCGGCCGCCATGAAGAGGCTGGCCTTGAAGGTGGCGTGGTTGAGGATGTGGAACACGCCAGCCACCAGCGCCATCTCGGTGCCCATACCGAACAGCAGGGTGATCAGGCCGAGGTGGCTGATGGTCGAATAGGCGAGCAGTCCCTTGAGGTCCTGCTGGAACATCGCGATGAAGGCGCCGATGAGCAGGGTCGCCAGGCCGACGCTGCTGACGATCAAGAACCACTCGTCGCTGCCGGCCAGCGCCGGGTGCAGGCGCGCCAGCAAGAACACGCCGCACTTCACCATGGTCGCCGAGTGCAGGTAAGCCGACACCGGCGTCGGCGCGGCCATGGCGTGCGGCAGCCAGAAGTGGAACGGGAACTGTGCCGACTTGGTGAAGGCGCCGAGCAGCACGCAAAGCAACGCCGGCACGTAGAGCGGATGGGCCTGGATCTCCGCGGCCGAGGCCAGCACCACATCGAGCTCGAAGCTGCCGACGATGCGGCCGATCATCAGCACGCCGGCCAGCAGGGCGAGGCCGCCGGCGCCGGTGATGGTCAGCGCCATCCGCGCGCCGCGCCGAGCGTCGCGTTCGCCGTTCCAGAAACCGATCAGCAGGAAGGAAGCGATCGAGGTGAGCTCCCAGAACACCACGACCAGCAGCAGGTTGCCGGACACCACCACGCCGAGCATTGCGCCCATGAAGAGCGCGAGGCTGGCAAAGAAGCGCTGCGGCGGGTCGTCGTCGGCGAGGTACCAGTAGGCGTAGAGGACGATCAACGCGCCGATGCCGAGCACCAGCAGGGCAAACATCCACGCGAAGCCGTCCAGCCGCAGCGAGAACGCGAGGCCGATCTCCGGCAGCCACTCGGCCGCGAAGCGCGGCACCTCGCCGGCGAACACCGCCGGCGCCAGCGCGAAGAGAGCGACCAGGCCGAGCAGCGCACCGCCGCCGGCCAGCGCCGCCGAGGTCGTGCGGCCGGCCCGCGGCAGCAGCGCGAGCAGCAGGGCGGCAACGAAAGGCGATGCGAGCAGGAGGGGGAGCAGCACGACGAGGCATCCGTTCAACGAAGTGAAAGTATGCCTGCCCTCAGCCCCGCGTATCGATGCGCTCGTCGCTGCCGATCTTCTGCGTGGTGCGCGAGACCAACCAGTCGACCACGGCGCGCAGGGCGTCGTCGTGCCCCACACCTCCGTCGCGTGCCTGCTGGTAGGCCTGCAGCTGAGCGTGGGCGCTGCTGCCGCGCGACAGCAAAGTCGGCAGGCGGTGAAGGACGCGGTCGGCACCGAGGGCCGAGCGGTCCGGCGCCGTCATCGCCAGCAGCTCGTCCAGCCAGTCGGTCAGCGGGCGGACGCGACCATCGCGCTCGTCAATGAAGGCCGCCTCCATGCCGTCGCGCTTCGCGCGCCAGCGGTTCTCGTCGATGATCCGCCGCGTTTGAGCGTCGTGCGGCACGGCGAGCGAGGGGTCGCGCACCAGCGCCCGCACCAGGCAGCGGTAGAGCGCAGCGATGATCAGCGAGTCCTCGGCACGCGTGCAGGCATCGGCGATACGCAGCTCCAGCGTCGGGTAGCGCAACGACGGGCGGATCGCCCACCACAGGAAGCTGGCATCGCGCATCGCGCCGGCGGCCACCAACCGCGCGGCGAAGGCGTCGTAGTCGGCCTGGTCGCGGAAGAACTCCGGGATGCCGGTGCGCGGCCATTCGTCGTAGGCCACCTGGCGGTAGCTGAGCAGGCCGGTGACGTGCCGGTTCCAGAACGGCGACGAGGTCGACAGCGCGAGGAACACCGGCAGCCAGCGCATCGTTCCGTTCATCACCCGCACGCGGTCGACGCCCGGCGGCACGGCCACGTGCACGTGCAGGCCGCACAGCACGTTGCGGCGCCCGACGATGCCGAAGTCGGCCATCAGTCGCGCGTAGCGCGGCTTCTCGGTGGCTTCGAGACCCGACCAGTGCGAGCTCGGGTGCGTGCCTGCGGCGACCAGCCGGTAGTTCATCGCCTCGGCCACCTCGGCCAGCCCGGCGCGGCAGGTGTCGAGCGTTTCGGCGGCCTCCTGGAAGTCACTGAGGACGCGCGTCGCGACTTCGATCTGCGACTGCAGCAGCTCCGGCGCGACGACGTCGCCGAGGCGGTCGCGACAGGCCTTCAGGTAGGTCTTCGGCACGCGCGCCATCAAGCCACGGGTGCGCGGGCTCACGAGGAAGAACTCTTCTTCGATGCCGAAAGTGAACGGAAAGTCGGTGGCCATGCGCGTCCTGCGAAGGGGGGTCGTGCACCGTAGCCACCCAGACCACCCGCCGGGTTAAGGCCGCGTTCCCATCGCGTTGCCGCGACGACCGCAACGCCGTGCGCTTATGCCGAATCGTCACTGGACGCCAACATATATATCGCTTCATCTTGATGTAACGATATATGGAGCCATCCCATGTCTCTCGCGCCCTTCCCCGCCCCGACCCACGCCCTGCCCGTCGCCCGCCTCGACCTCGTGCTGATCGGCGCCCGCGGCCAGGTGGGCACGGCCTTCCGCCACCGGCTGGCCGAGCAGCAGGCAGCCATCGCCCGGCGCAGCGGGCTCGACCTGCGCCTGCTCTCGGCGTTTGACCGCCGCGGCTTCGCCTACGACCTCGAAGGCCTCGCGCCCGCGGGCCTTGAGGCCGCGCTGCGACCGCGCCGCGAGGACGAGATCGACGCCCTGTTCACCCACCTGCAGTCGCCGCGGCAGGCCCCGGC
>JBOFQO010000125.1:0-4669 GCA_051660925.1 Silanimonas sp.
AGGCTTCCGGCAGATGGAGAGCGAATGAGGCGATGAGGGCTGAGCTGGCTCGGCTCAATCTCAGTCCCAAGGGTTCAATTGTGTGGGAAAACGTCTACGCTGAGGCTCCAACGGCGCGGCTTCGATTCGCGGTCGTTGGGAAATGCGAGGGGCTCATGCTGCTGATTCGGCCGCTAAACTTCCGTGCCTTTTAACTAGTTGGTCGATGGTTCGAATCCATCACGGCCCACCACTTCCCAAAAACCTCACTTGAGCAGCGCGCGCAGCATCCACGCCGTCTTCTCATGCGCGTTCAGGCGTGCGGTGATCAGGTCGGCCGTGGGCTGGTCGCTGGCGTCCTCGGCGATCTTGAAGATGCCACGCGCGGTCTTGGCGCAAGTGTCGTGGCCGGCGACGAGCTGCTCGACCATGCCGCGCCACTCTGGAACGCCGGTTTCCTCCTTGACGCTGGACAGCTTGGCGAACTGCGCGCCGGACGCCGGGGCGAAATGGTCGAGCGCGCGGATGCGTTCGGCGATGACGTCAAGCGCGGTCCACAGCTCGGTGTACTGCGTCATGAACATCGCGTGCAGGCTGTTGAACATCGGGCCGGTCACGTTCCAGTGGAAGCCGTGGGTCTTCAGGTAAAGCGTGTAGGTGTCGCCCAGCAGCGCGGACAGGCCGTCGGCGAGCTTCTTGCGGTCCTTGGCATTGATGCCGTTGTCGACCTTGAGGATGGGGGACTTGCTCATGCGCGCACTCCTATTGGGCGGGTGCCGCGACGGTAGCGCGGCAACCGTTAAACTTGGGACGACATGCGCGAGCCCGTTGAACCCCTCACCGCGCCCGCGCCCCGCGCCGCGCGCCCCGACCCGCTGGATCGCGTCCTCGCCAAGGACCGCGCCACGCTGCTGCGCCTGCAGCGGCGCCTTGCCGAAGCGACCGGCGAGGCGAAGGTGGCGGCGCAGCAGGCGCTTGAGAAAGCACTCGCGCACTCGCGGGCGGCCTTCGAGGCGCGCGTGGCGCGCATCCCCGAGCCGCGCATCGACACCGAGCTGCCGATCGGCCGCGAGGCCGACGCGATCGTCGCGCTGATCCGCAAGCACCAGGTCGTCGTCATCGCCGGCGAGACCGGCTCCGGCAAGACCACCCAGCTGCCGAAGCTCTGCCTCGCCGCCGGGCGCGGTGCGGCCGGGCTGATCGGCTGCACGCAGCCGCGCCGCATCGCCGCGCGCGCGGTGGCCAAGCGCGTGGCCGAGGAGCTGCAGGTGCCGCTGGGCAAGGAGGTCGGCTGGCAGGTGCGCTTCACCGAGCAGGTCGGCGAGGACACGCTGGTCAAGTTCATGACCGACGGCATCCTGCTGGCCGAGATCCAGCGCGACCGCTGGCTGTCGGCCTACGACACGATCATCGTCGACGAGGCGCACGAGCGTTCGCTGAACATCGATTTCCTGCTCGGGTACCTGAAGGGCCTGCTGCGCAAGCGCCGCGACCTCAAGCTGATCGTGACCTCGGCCACCATCGACACCGCGCGCTTCGCCGAGCACTTTGACGGCGCGCCCGTGATCAGCGTCGAGGGCCGAAGTTATCCGGTCGAAGTGCGCTACCGGCCGCTCGAGGAGACGAACGCGGACGTGGCGTCGAAGCCTGACGCCGAGAAGTCGCTGTACGAGGGCCTGCTGGCGGCCTGCGACGAGATCACGCGGGAAGACGCGCGCGGCGATGTGCTGGTGTTCCTGCCCGGCGAGCGCGAGATCCGCGAGGTGCACCACCTGCTGGAGCGCCGCAAGTACCGCGAGACCGAGGTGTTGCCGCTGTACGCGCGGCTGTCGGTGAAGGACCAGGACCGCGTGTTCAACCCGGGACCGAAGCGGCGGATCGTGCTGGCGACGAACGTGGCCGAGACCTCGCTGACGGTGCCGCGCATCCGCTACGTCGTCGACCCGGGCACCGCGCGGGTGAAGCGCTACAGCCCACGCATGAAGCTCGACCGCCTGCACATCGAGGACATCGCGCAGGCGAGTGCGGACCAGCGCAAGGGCCGCTGCGGCCGCGTGTCTTCCGGCATCTGCTATCGCCTGTACAGCGAGGTCGACTTCAACGCGCGGCCGCGCTACACCGACCCGGAGCTGCTGCGCTCCTCGCTGGCGGGCGTGATCCTGCGGATGCTGTCGCTGGGCCTCGGGCGCGTGGAGGATTTCCCCTTCATCGACGCGCCAGACCCGCGCGCCGTCGCCGACGGCTGGCAGCAGCTCACCGAGCTCGGCGCCGTCGACAAGCACCGCCAGCTAACGCCGGTCGGCAAGCAGATGGCGGCGTTCGCCGTCGACGTGAAGCTGGCCCGCATGCTGATCGCCGCGAAGGAGCGGGGCAGCTTGCGCGAGATGATCGTCATCGCCAGCTTCCTCGGGCTGCAGGACCCGCGCGAGCGCCCGCCGGAGGCCCGAGAGGCCGCCGATCGCGCGCATGCGGCCTTCGCCGACGAGCGCTCGGAGTTCGTCAGCATCCTCAAACTCTGGGACGCCTACCGCGCTGCACACGAGGAGCTCTCGCAATCGAAGCTCCGCGACTGGTGCGGGCAGCGCTTTCTGAACTTCCTGCGCCTGCGCGAGTGGCGCGAACTGCATCGCCAGCTGATCCTCAACTGCGAGGCGCTGGGTTGGGCGCAGAACGAGGCGCCGGCTGACTACGCCGACCTGCATCGCGCGCTGCTGGCGGGCCTCGCGCTGCAGACCGGGCATCGCTCGGAGAAGGGGCTGTACGAGGCCCCGCGCAGCCGCAAGTTCGGGCTGTTCCCGGCGTCGACGCTGGCGAGCAAGCCGCCGCCGTGGGTGCTGTGCGCGACCCTGCTCGACACCGCCAAGGTCTGGGGCATCACCGCGGCGAAGATCGAGCCGGAATGGGTGATCGACGCCGTGCCGCACCTGCTCTCGCGCCGGCACTTCGACCCGCACTGGTCGCGGAGGCAGGGCCGGGTGCAGGGCTCGGAGCAGATCGGGCTGTTCGGCCTCGTGCTGCTGCCGAAGAAACCGGTGCACTACGGCGGGCTCTACCCCGACGAGGCCCGCGAGATCTTCGTGCGTCAGGGGCTGGTGACGGGCGAGATCGATACCCGCATCCCGCTGGTGAAGCGCAACCTCGCGACGCTCGAGCGCGCGCTCGAGGAAGAGGCCAAGCAGCGGCGCGCCGGGCTCGTCGTCGACGAGGACTGGCAGGTGCGCTGGTACCTCGACCGCCTGCCGTCCGACGCCCACAACACCGCGGCACTCGAGAGCTGGTACGGCAAGCTCGATCCCGCGGCGCGGAAGGCCCTGGAGTGGTCGCCGGCGGAACTGATGTCGGTGGAGGGCAGCGGCGTCGAGCGCTTCCCGGCCTTCCTGCCGCTCGGCGACGCGCGGCTGGCGCTGCATTACCGCTTCGAGCCCGGGCACGCCGACGACGGCGTGACGCTGGACGTGCCGTTGCACCTGCTGCCCGCGCTGGATGCCTCGCGGCTGACGTGGCTGGTGCCAGGCCTCGTCGAGGAGAAAGCGACCGAGCTGATCCGCGGCCTGCCGAAAGCCTTGCGACGGAACGTCGTGCCTGCCCCCGACTTCGCTCGCGCCTTCGCCCTGGCTTTTCCCGACGGCGATGCCGACAGCCTGCCCGGTGCCATGGCGCGTTTCCTCGCCAAGGCCACCGGTGTGGCGCTCAGCGCGCTCGACTTCGACGAGGCGGCGCTCGAGCCGCACCTGCGCATGAATCTGCGCGTGGGCGAGGTGGAGGGGGGCGGCGCGGGTCCGGACCCCGGACCGAGGACGGCCGCGGCCGATGGCCATGCGATGCGTTTCCGCGTGCTCGGCCAATCGCGCTCGCTCGATGAACTCAAGGCGCGCTTCGGCGTCGAAGCGGAAAAGGCCTTCGCCGCGCGCGCCGGCGAGCGCTTGGCGCGCGACGGTCTACGCGAGTTCCCGGCTGAGCCGGTGCCCGTCGAGATTGCCGGCGCCGGCGGGCTTCCGGCCTTTCCGGCGCTGGTCGTCGATGGCGAGGACGTGGCCCTGCGCGTGCTCGCCGACCGCGAGGCCGCGGCGCAGGCGCATGCCGGTGGCGTGATCCGGCTGGCCGAGATCGCGCTGACCGATGCGGTGAAGCAGGCGAGGAAACAATTGCCGCTGAATCCAAAGACCGCGATGGTCTACACCGCCGTCGCCACCGCCGAGCAGCTACGCGCCGACCTCGTGGCCAAGGCGCTGGCGGCGCTGCTCGGTGGCGATGCGAGCGGGCACAGCGGCATGGCGCCGTCTGCTGCGGTAGCGGCGTCGTCCGCGCGCGGTCTGGTCGCCATCCGCGACCGCGAGGCCTTCAGCAAAGCCATCGGGGCGGTCAAGCAGAAGCTATTCGGCGAAGCGATGTCGCGGCTGAAAGTGGCTGAGGCCGCGCTCACGCAGTACGCCGAGATCCGGCCCAAGCTTGAGGCGCCGGTGATGGGCTGGGCGAAGGCGAATCTCGACGATCTGCGCGCGCAACTCGCGGGCCTGGTCCATCCCGGCTTCGTGCGCGAGACACCGCCGGAGGCCTTCAACGAACTGCCTCGTTACCTGAAGGCCCTGGCCCTGCGCGCCGAACGCGCGCTGCGTGACCCGACCCGCGACCAGCAGCGCATGCTCGAGGTGCAGCCCTTCGCCAAGGCCATCGACGAGGCGCGACGGCG
>JBOFQO010000126.1:0-1895 GCA_051660925.1 Silanimonas sp.
ATCGCGCCGAGCGCGCGTTGGCGCTGGAGGCCAACCGCCTGCTCGGCGGCGATGCCGTGCTCCGCGCCGACGCGCCGCTGGCGCCCGAGCTGCGC
Organism: Silanimonas sp.; assembly: GCA_051660925.1. GTDB lineage: Bacteria > Pseudomonadota > Gammaproteobacteria > Xanthomonadales > Xanthomonadaceae > Silanimonas. Next base: position 96 of record JBOFQO010000126.1, read on the forward strand.
GCGCTCGCCGATCGTCCGGGCCTGAAGGCCGTCGAGACCGTCGAATTCCCGAGCATGCTGCGCGTCGCCGACCGTTTTCGCCTTGGCGAACTGCGCGCGGTGGGGCGCGAGTTCCCGCTGCGCGGCAGCTTCGTCATCAGCGACGAAACGGGCCGCCGCCGCGAGCTGGCCGAGGGCCCGCCGCCCGGCGTGGTGTGGATGACCCGCAGTGGCGCGAACCCGCTGGGCGCCACGCTCGGTGACGACATCACGCTCGGCGAGTCAACGCTGCGCCTCGCGGCCCTGGTCGAGCAGGAGCCGGACGGCGCGCTCGACTACTTCAACGTGGCGCCGAAAGTGATCATGCACGTCGACAACTTGCCGGCCACCGGCCTCGTGCAGCCCGGCAGCCGCATCGCTTACCGCCTCGTCGTGGCCGGTACGCCGGACGCCGTCGAAGCCTTCAGCGCCGAGGCCCGCGACGCCCTCGGCCGCGGCCAGCGGCTGGAAACGGCGTCGGAAGGCCGTCCGGAAGTGCGCCGCGCCCTCGATCGCGCTGGACGCTTCCTCGGCCTCGCCACCCTGGTGTCGGTCATTCTCGCGGCGATCGCCGTGGCGATGGCGGCGCGCCGGCACAGCGCGCGCCACCTCGACGCCTGCGCGGTGATGCGCTGCCTCGGCGCCAGCCAGCGCACCATCGTCGTGGTGCAGGTTGGCGCATTGATGCTGCTTGGCCTGCTCGGCAGCAGCGTCGGCGTCGGCATCGCGTGGGGGCTGTCCTTCGCCATCGGTGAATGGTTGGGCAGTGCGCTGGGCATTGCCGTGCCGTCCGCGAGCCTGGTGCCGGTGCTCAGCGGCTACGCCGTCGGCCTGGTCGTGCTGCTCGCCTTCGCGGTGCCGCCGGTGCTGGCCCTGCGCCGCGTGCCGGCGCTTCGGGTCCTCCGCCGCGACCTCGACATCCGCGAGCCCAGCGCGATCGCGCTGACGGCGCTGGCCTTGGGCGGCTTTGGCGCCCTGCTGTGGTGGCAGGCAAAGTCGCCGGAACTCGCCGGCGCGATGCTCGGTGGCCTGCTCATCACCTTCGGCGTGCTCGCGGCGCTGGGCTTCGCCCTGGTGCGCGGCGTCGACCTGTTGCGCCCACGCCTGCGCGGCCCGTGGCGCTACGGCCTCGCGAACGTCAGCCGGCGCGCGGCGACGACGGTCGCGCAGGTCAGTGCGCTCGGCCTCGGGCTGATGGCCCTGCTGCTGCTGGTGTTCGTGCGCACCGATCTCCTTGAACGCTGGCGCGACGCGCTGCCGGCCGACGCGCCGAACCGCTTCATCGTCAACGTGCAGCCCGCGCAGGTCGAGCCGCTGCGGGCTTTCCTCGCCTCGGAGGGCATCACCGACGCCGAGATCTTCCCGATGATCCGCGGCCGCTGGATCGAGAAGAACGGCGAGCCGACCAACGTGCAGGCGCTGCCCGAGGGCGACGGCCGCGCGCGCCGCCTCGCCGAACGCGAGTTCAACCTGAGCACGGCGGACACGCTCGACGACAGCAACACGATCGTCGAAGGGCCGTTCTGGGACGCGCCGGTGTCCGGCGTGCCCGATGCCGCGAAGGCGCCCGTGGAGTTCTCCGTCGAGCAGGGCCTCGCGCAGTCGCTGGGCTGGACGCTCGGCGACCGCGTCGCCTTCGACATCGCCGGCTCGCGGCTGGAAGGCGAGGTCACCTCGATCCGCGAAGTGAAGTGGGAAAGCGTGCGCCCGAACTTCTTCGTGCTGGTGTCGCCGGGCGCGCTCAAGGGCCTGCAGGGCAGCGCCATCACCGCCATCCACCTG
>JBOFQO010000127.1:0-3699 GCA_051660925.1 Silanimonas sp.
CGCACGCACTTGACAGTTTCGGCGTGTCGGCGCTTCGCGTCTCGTCCCTGATCGGCACGACGCTCGACGTGCTGCGAACGGGGCTGCCGACCGCCTTCGTCGTCCACGACCTGTTCCCGTTCTGGCCGGACCTCGGCGATGTCGAAGCCGCACCCCGGTGGGATGCCGGCCGACTGGCCGCCGCGGTGTCGTCGCCCGATTTCCACTTCGCCGAGCGACGCCCCGACGTATGGCGAAAGCGCGCCGACGCGACGATCGCGGCACTGCGGGAAACGAAGACGGCGATCGTCGCGCCCTCGCGGGCCGCCGCCGGACGGCTGGCGACGATCGCGCCCGAGCTGGCGCGGGCCACGGTGATCCCGCACGGTCTGCCGGCGTTCGTCGGCGCGACCAGCCCGCGTCCGGCCGTTCGGCGCGCGGGCCCGCTGCGTGTGCTGGTTCCTGGCCGATTGCAGGGCGGCAAGGGCCAGACGCTGCTCGACCCCCTGCTGCCGCTGTGCCCGCCCGGCATCGACTGGTGCTTCGCTGGTGGCGGTGTGCTGGCAGAACGCTATGCAGCGGACGTCAACGGCCGGGCAATCGCCGAGTACGCGATCGATGACCTGCCGCGCATCGTCGAAGACGTCGATCCGGACCTCGCCTTGCTGCCGTCGCTCCTCCCGGAGACCTACGGCTACGTGCTCTCGGAAATGCAGGCGCTCGGCGTTCCGATGCTGGCAGCGGGCCGCGGCGCCTATGCCGAGCGGGCGGGTATCCCTGGCACCTCGGTGATGACCGTTCCGCCGCGAGCGCCCGATTTCGCCGCGGCGCTGGTCGCCTACGCGTCGGCGCCCGAGCGGATGCCGCGGCCTGCCCCGGTGCCGGCGTCGATGATGCAGGCCCGCAAGGCATGGGCAGCGCTGCAGCCGACGCGACGGGTGGCGCCACGCCTGCTCGATGAGCCGATCGTCGCCACGCTGCAACATGTCGACGGCATGCTGCGCGTCTCCGGCGACGCGCTCCGGCGGGAACGCGACGAGGCCTATCGGGCCCACGGCCGGGACACCGACGATCTGATCAAGCAGCGCGACGCCGCCATGGCGCGTGTCGAGGACCTCATGCTGGAACGCGCCAGGGAACGCCAGCAGGCCAGCGAGTCTTCAGCGGCCTTGGTGGCGGATGTTGATCGCGAACGCGCGACCATCCGGGCGCTGCAGGCCGAGCGTGAGGCGATCGAGCACGAAGTGGCGGAAGTCTCGCGGGAACGCGACCTCGCCTACGGCTTCTATGAGCGCGACACCGCCGACCTGATCCGGCAGCGCGACGTCGCCCTGAGTCAGCGCGACGCCGCGCAAGACCAGCTTGCCCAGGCGCAGCGAGTTCTCGCGCATCCCTTCGTGCGCTGGCCGCTGCGGGTCCGCGAGCGGGTGGGCGACCAGTGGGCCGCGTGGCGCTACCGTGTCCTTCGCACCGTCGACCTCGCACACCGTGGCCTGCGCAGCCTGCGCATGCGCGGCTTCGGCGCCACGTGGGCTGCGGCCGTGCGCCGCTTCACGACGCGGCCGGAGCCGCCGCTGGCGAGCGCGCCGCCCGCCGAAGCGCCGCTCGTCTTCGTCGAGCCCGCCGTTGCGCGCAGCAGCATCATCATCCCCGTGCACGGCAAGCTGGCCTACACGCTCGCCTGCCTGCGCAGCCTGCGGAACACCGGCCTGCCCGACGACGCAGAAGTGATCATCGTCGACGACGCCTCGCCCGATGAGACCGGCAAGGCGCTCCCGTCAATCCCCGGGCTGCGCTACCACCGCAACGCGACCAACCTCGGCTTCGTCGGCAGCTGCAACGCCGGCGCGGCGCTCGCGCGCGGCCAGCACCTCGTCTTCCTCAACAACGACACGACGCTGACGCCCGGCTGGCTCGCAGCACTGCTGCGCACCTTCGACGACCATCCGGACACCGGCCTCGCCGGTGCGCAGCTGGTCTACCCGGACGGACGCCTGCAGGAATCCGGCGGCATCGTGTTCTCCGACGGCTCAGGCTGGAACTACGGCCGTTTCGACGATCCGCTGCATCCGGCCTACACCTTCGTCCGCGAGGTCGACTACTGCTCCGGCGCGGCAATCGCCATCCCGCGCGCCCTGTTCGAGCGACTCGGTGGCTTCGACGCGCGCTACGCACCGGCCTACTACGAGGACACCGACCTCGCGATGAAGGTGCGCGAGGCGGGCCTGAAGGTCCGTGTGCAGCCCGCCTCGGTGGTGGTGCACCACGAGGGCATCACCGCCGGCACTGACACCGGCAGCGGCGTGAAGGCCTACCAGCTGCGCAACCAGCAGCGTTTCGTCGAGCGCTGGCGCGACACGTTGATGCGCCGCCATCCGGCGCCGACCCAGGCTCCGCATTACGCGTCGCAGCACCGTGCCCGCGCGCGAGTCCTCATCGTCGATGCGACGACGCCGATGCCCGACCGCGATTCCGGCTCCGTGCGACTGTTCGAGCTGCTGCGGCTGCTGGTCGGCGAGGGCTGCGCGGTCACGTTCTTCCCCGAGAACGGGCTCGACGACGGCCGCTACACGCAGCATCTGCGCGACATCGGGGTGGAGGCGTGGACGCAGCCGTGGCTGGGCGCGATCCCGGACTGGCTGGCGAAGAACGGACCGCGGTTCCAGCTGATCATCGTCAGCCGGCACTACATCCTCTCGCCGCTGCTGCCGCTGCTGCGCCGACATGCGCCGCAGGCCCGCATCGTCTTCGACACCGTCGACCTGCACCACCTGCGCGAGCAGCGTGAAGCCGAGGAACGCGGCGACGCGGCGCTGTTGCGCGTCGCGGCGCGGACGCGCGCCGACGAACTGGCGCTGATCGGCGCCGTCGACCGCACTTGGGTGGTCAGCCCGGTCGAGAAGGCGCTGCTGGCGGAAACGGCGCCGGGTGCGGTCGTCGACGTCGTGTCGAACATCCATCGCGTGCGTGGTGCCGGTCCGGCCATGGCCTTACGCCATGGGCTGATCTTCGTCGGCGGCTTCCGCCATCCGCCGAACGTCGATGCAGCGCTGTGGTTCGCGGATGAGATCCTGCCGCGCATCCACGCCCGACGCCCCGAGATCACGCTGTCGCTGGTCGGCAGCGACACACCACCAGCGATCGTCGCGCTGGGCGAACGCGACGGCGTCACGGTCCACGGCCACGTCCCCAACCTTGAACCGCTGATCGACGCGCACCGTTTCTCGATCGCACCGCTGCGCTACGGCGCCGGCGTCAAGGGAAAGATCAATCAGGCTCTGGCGCACGGGCTGCCGGTCGTCGCCACCCGCTGCGCGGTCGAGGGCATGGGCTTGACCCACGGCGTCGACGCCCTCGTGACCGACGATGCCGAGGCCTTCGCGGCGGCGATCCTCGCGGCCTACGACGACGAGGCGCTCTGGCAGCGCCTGGTGCGCGGCGGCCTCGCCAACACCGAGCGCGAGTTTTCGCCGGAGCGCGCGCGCGCGACGCTGCGCGCCATCTTCAACGAACTGCGCTGAGCGGCTTCAACGCGCGCCGGGCCGGGCCGCTTCGGCGCGCTGAAGCCGCTGTTCGAGTGGCGCGAGTTCCGCTGCCGCTGGGGCGAGCCGCCGGGCCTCGTCAATGGCCCGCCGGGCCTCGGCGAAGGCCCCGCGGCCGATGGCTTCGTCGGCAAGGCCGCGCCAGCGGACCGCTTCCGCGCTGTCCATCGCAGGATCG
>JBOFQO010000128.1:0-15364 GCA_051660925.1 Silanimonas sp.
TGTCCTCGATTGCGTCCTCGAAGGGCCAGTGGCGGCAGGGCCGAGGACTACCTTTTCCCCCGGCTCATGACTTCCGGGGTAGCCGCACTGGTGGAACTGTTAGCCGAACAAGTCGGGGCGAAGGTCTTTGGCGAACGCCTCCGAGCGCACTGCCTTCGCAATGCGAAGCGTCAGCTCGGGGCTTGCGCGGCTGTGGCCAAGCGCGATGTGGTTGAGGTAGACCACCTTGGTCTTCGCGTGCTTGGCCAGACGCTCCCTAAGCCTTGCGTCGAGCGATGCCCAGTGGGCGCTGAATTTCTTCGGGATCTTGTAGGTAGCCATGCATCCACAGTAGCCCACCACTAAGCCAGAGCGCAAGCCCGTGTCGAATGTGGAGAACTTTTACACGAAGTACTTGCAAGCCGGTTAGTGATAGGCTAACGTCGCAACAGATCCAGCTAGCTGAGGAGGATCAATGTTCAACATCGAGTCAGGGGTGCCGCTTCCGAAGCGCGGAACGGTCAACCGGAAGAGGAAGTACCCGTTCGCCGACATGAAGGTCGGCGACAGCTTCAAGTTTCCCAAGGCGGATCTTTCGAGGGTTGGCGCAGCAGCGCGATCCTTCAGGAAGCTTGGCCACAAGGACTGGAAGTTCAGTATCCGAAACATCAGCCACGACCAGTCCGGTCTGTGGCGCGTCCGCTAAGGGGTCCAGATGAGCAGCGCAATGACAACGCAAGGTGGCGGCTTCGGCATGGTGCTTGTGCCGAAGAGCGTCGATGAAGCAGTAAAGCTGGCGCAGATCATGGCCAAGGCCAGCCTCGTTCCCGAGCACCTGCGCGGCAAGGAGGGCGACTGCCTCCTGATCGTGATGCAGGCCCAGCGCTGGGGTATGGACGCGCTGTCTGTTGCGCAGTGCACCAGCGTCGTTCGCGGCAAGCTGTGCTACGAAGGCAAGCTGGTTTCGGCCGCCCTGTATGCCATGGGCGCGGTCGAGGGGCGGCTGCGCTACGAGTACAGCGGGCGCGGCGAGGATCGAATGGTCAAGGTAATCGGCCGCGTGCGCGGCGAAACCACCGACGTCTTCATCGAAGGGTCTGTCAAGCAGTGGGCGACCGACAACCAGAACTGGAAGAAAAGCCCGGACGACATGCTGGCATACCGCGGCACGCGACAGTGGGCGCGACGCCACGCGCCGGAGTCCCTGCTCGGCGTTTACACGCCGGACGAGCTCGAGGATGAAGGCGCGCCGACGCAGCAGAAGCCGACCTTTGCCGAGCCCAAGGCGGCAAGCGAAAAGCGTGATGAAACCATTGTCGACGCCGAGTATCGGGACGTCGCGACCAGCGAATCCGAGCCGGCCATGAAGGCCGATCCGCAGCAGGCCGACACGCAGCAGGGCGAGTTGCCGGCCAACATGCAGCGGATCCTCGACACGAAGCTGCAGGGCGCCGGACTGACAATGGCGCAGCTCGCCGAGGGCTTTGGTGTGGTGAGTCCGGCCAACATCAACCACGCCTTCAAGTGGATCTCCGATAGCAAGGCAAGCTGAAGTGTTCGCCTTTGACGCTGAGTCCCACACCTACCGCTGGAACGGCGCTGTCGTTCCATCGGTGACCAGCATCCTTGCGCCGATCAAGGAGGACTTCTCCATGATCAAGCCCGAGGTGCTGGAGATGGCACGTGATCGCGGCAAGGCGGTGCATCGCCTGATCGAGCTCGAAGAGAAAAACGACCTCGACTACACGTCGATTCACGAAGACCTGATGCCGTTCATGCAGCAGTGGCTGACCTTCAAGCTGGAGACGGGCTTCGAGCTTGTGGCCACCGAAGAGCAGTTCTACGACAGCAGGTTTGGCTACGCTGGCACTCGCGACCTACGCGGCCGCATCAATGGCGACGAGTGGCTCATCGACATCAAGGTCACCAGCTCCATCCCCCGCAGTGTTGGCCCGCAGACCGCCGGCTACACCAAGCCTCTCGGCGACAAGGTGCGTCGCGCAGTCCTGCACATGCGGCCGGACTGGGAGCGCGCCAAGTTCTCCGAGCTCAAAGACCCGCGCGACTGGAGTACCTTCCTGTCGTGCCTCAATATCTGGAAGTTCAACAATGCTTGATGCATCGAACCCTCTCGTTGCTGAGGTCAAGAGCAACACCGAGCAGGTCACCACTGCCGCTGGCAGCTTGGTGATCGATTCCCCCGAGATGTACGAGCTGGCCGGCGAGCAGCTCCGCGAGATCAAGGCCGTTCAGAGGCGCATCGACGAGACCCGCAAGTTGATGACCAAGCCGCTCGACGACAGCAAGAAGGCCATCATGGACTTCTTCCGCCCCTTCAGTGACGCGGCTGACTCGGCCGAGGCAAGCCTCAAGCGGAAAATGCTCTCGTTCCAGAGCGAGCAGACCCGCATCCGTGAGGCCGCCGAGCGCGCCGCTCGCGCCGAGCGCGAGGCTGCGGAGCGCACCGCCGAGGAGCTGCGCCGACAGGCTGATGCGGCCATCGAAGAGGGCGACGCCGACAAGGCGCTGGAGTCCGAGCTGGCCGCGGAAGCCGTGGTGATGGAGGTTGCACTCGCCGCCCCGGTTGCGCCTGCCACGCCGAAGGCTGCTGGCATCGCCACGCGGGACAACTGGGTTGCACAGGTGACCGACTTCGCCGCGCTGATCAAGGCGGCGGCCGAGCGGCCGGATCTTGCGGCCCTGCTGCTGCCCAACGACAAGGCCCTGAACCAGATGGCGAAGGCGCTCAAGGAGGCGGGCAACGTGCCGGGCGTCCGCTTCTACAACGACCCGGTCATGAGCGCGAGGGGGAAGTAACCCATGGGACGAGGCATCAACAAAGTGATTTTGGTCGGCAACCTCGGGAATGATCCCGAGGTGCGCTACGCCCAGAACGGCAACGCCATCACGACCATCAGCATCGCCACGTCCGAGGCGTGGAAGGACAAGGACGGCAACCCGCAGGAGCGCACCGAGTGGCACCGGGTGAAGTTCTTCGGACGCCTTGCCGAGATCGCCGGCGAGTACCTGAAGAAGGGCCGTCAGGTCTACATCGAGGGCAGCCTGCGCACCGAGAAGTACACCGACAAGGCGGGCGTCGAGAAGTACAGCACCGACATCATCGCCAACGAGATGCAGATGCTTGGCGGCAACCCGGAGCGCGAGGGTGGCGAGCGACAGCAGCAGGGTGGTCGCCAGCCGCAGCGCGGCGGCGGTCAGGCGAATCGTGGTGGCGAGAAGTACGGCGGCAGGGGCGACAGCCCGAACGACCGGAGCCACGGCGGCTACGGCCGCAGCAACGATCCGTTCCCGGACGAAGATATTCCTTTTTGATGCAGTGCATCATTCTGACTTGAGGTGACGCCAGTAGCACTGGCGGGAAGCGCGGGAACAAGCGCGCACATGAGGCCCGAGAGGGCTTGGAAGTTCCGGGTGTGGACACAATCAGGGCCGACGCCCCGTGATCGAGAGGCGGAGCCACACCAAATCCGGCGTAGCGACCGGACACCTCAATCAAGCAGGCGGGTTCGACTCCCGCTCGCTGGCCGAGAACCGGTGATGAAGAGGCGGGTTCAACTCCCGCAGTGACGGCAGGGGTACTGCCAGAGGCCCGCGTGACCCCGGCGACACGGGGTTAAGAGTGCGGCGAACAGGATGCGAACCCTGTTGAGACTCGAACGCCGCACTCATTGCGAAGCATGGGGACGCAGCCCGTGACTTCGCCGCGTGGCACCGGCGATACGGTGCACATCATTCAAGAATTCTGGGCGGGAGCAAGCCTGCAGCGGAATCAAATGCGGAGAAGCTTGCCGTGCGGCCCTGACGATACCGGGGCGCCTTGCGCCGGTAGCTCAGCCGGATAGAGCACGGGGCTTCTATCCCTGTGGTCGGGGGTTCGAATCCCTCTCGGCGCGCCAACCCAAAGAGAGGAAGTCCATGTTCAAGAACGCAACGATTTACACGCTGTCGCAAGACGTCACGGATCACCTTTCCTCGATCATTTGGGACGCGGTGATTGAAGACTTCCCACAGAAGCCGCCCGGTCCGCTCGAGTACCAGTCGATCGGCTTCACCGACGTCGCTCAGATGACGCCGAGCATCGTCGACCGTGACGCTATCTTCCTCGCCGTGATGATCGAGCGCCGCGTGCTGCCGGCCGCTGCCGTCGATCGCGAGCTGAAGGAGCGCGTCCGCAAGATCGAGCGCGACACAGGCGAGAAGCTCGGCGGCAAGGCGCGCGGTCGACTCAAGGGCGACATCGTCGCCGAGATGCTGCCGAAGGCATTCATCAAGCCGCAGCGCGTGCAGTTTTACATCGATCGACCGTCCGGCCTGATTGTCATCGACGCCACGCGCGGCGTCGCCGACACAGTCCTGAGCTTCCTGCGCCGCTGCCTCGGCTCGCTGCCGGCGCTTCCGGTTTCGACCGATGCAGGGATTCCCGGCTTCATGCTGGACTGGGTCATGGGGCAGGCCTTGCCGAGCGGGGTCGCTCTGGGCGACAAGGCGAGCTTCAAGAGCCCGATGCTTTTGGCAAGCGCGACATTCAATGGTCGACTGCCGGACGCGGAAGGCATCGAAGAACTCCGCGGCAATGCGTACAAGCCGACCAAGCTCGAGCTGTACACCGACACCATCGCCTTCATGTTCGACGAGAGCTACGCGCTGCGGTCGATCTCGCCGATCGGCACGTTCTTCGACAAGCGCGACGAGGCAGTCGGTGAGGATGGCGATGTCGCGAAGATCCAGACCGCGGACCTCATGATCATGCGGCAATCGATCGCCAACGCGCTCACCCTGATCGGCGGTAAACTGCCGATTTCCCGATGACCAAGCCGGCCAAGAACCACCCATGGAAAGCAATCCCAGTCAAGCAGGGCGACCCGAAGCCGGGGGCGCTTCCGCCGAGAAGCGCCATCCCGATGCGAAACAAAAGGTAGTCCGCGGGAAGCGATTCCTGTTCGAGGGTCAGATGCTGACGGCGGTCGAGGTCAGGGCGATCGTCCCGCAGTTTGGCGAGGAGTGGCTGAGAAAGGCGCTCGGTGCCGGCGACAGCACGAAGGCCGCCCTCATCCAGAGGCGGCACGCGCAGGAGGCGAGGATCGGGGGCGGTGTCGGCCCATCGAAAAGCTCAAGCTGGCGTGGCACGATGTTCGTCAAGAAGGGGAGCAAGAAGTGAGCGATATCGACAAGACCGACGCGAGCGAGACAGCATCGCTGGTCGCCGACGCGATCGACGATGCAGCAAAGAACAATCGATTCGTCCGCGGCAGCGCGCTGGCCAGCACCATGATCTGGCTCATCGCCGCGGCGCGGCCCAAGATGACCGAAGAAGAGTGGAGGGGGGCATGCGAACTCGCGGGATCGGCGGTCAGCAGCAGCTTGGCCTTGGAATCGATCTTGAGCAAAAGCAGGACGGTGACGGAAGAGGTGGCGTCGACCGGATCCGCTACGGCTCACTGACGCACCACGAGGAGCGCTCGCTCCTCATCAAGGACGAGGCGGCGTGGTGCAGATACGTTGCCCCGAAGTGGGCGGAGATGCTGAAGGCATCAACGCCGGAAGAGAAGAAGTCCCTCTGGGGCATCGCGAGGCCAGCGCTGAAGCTGGCCATCAGGCAGTACGCCGATGGAGTTTGATCAGCGCCCAGCGCCGTGCATGACGTGCGAGTTTCGCAAGGTTTGCGCATCGCAAGCGCTTGCCTGCGAGTCCTACATCGTCTATCACAACGGGCGCAACGACTTCACGAAGTACAAGCGCGAGCCGTCGAGGATCGACTTTCTTCGGGCTCACGAAGAGATCAACGTGCACGACTGCTACCGCGCAATCCTAGAGATCCGCCGCGCGGCGCGCGCAAGAGGCGAGCTTCCATCGATCGCAGACATCTCCGCTGCGCTGAAGGTCGATCGCATTGCCGTGCTTGAGCTGCTCGAGCGATACAAGCGAAAGCAAGGAATGACGGGCTCGGTCGCTTCAGACGAGCCATAAAAAAACCCCTCGACTCGTCAGTCGAGGGGCAAGGTGAAGCTGACTAGGGTGCCGCGATCTGAGCGGCAGGCAGATCCTCTCCTCAGTAGCTGGTCATGTCAAGCAGCTCGCGCCGCAGCTTCGGGTCGATGCCGACGCCATCCACAGCATCGCGGCTGTAGCGCAGCCTACTCTGCATCGATCGACGCAGCGAGTCCGCCGTGATCGCCTTGGCGGGCCAGCGCTTGTTGAACTTGACGATGGCCTGCATGGCCTCGGCGACAGCCTGCTGATCGCCGCTCTGGCGAGCGTTCCACCAGAGATTGACCAATCCCTGCCTGCGATCAAGAACGCGCTGCTCGGCGCGCTTCAGTGCGTTGTTCCGGCTGTACTGCTCCGAGAGCTCTGCCGGCGAGAAGCCCTGCGACTGACCGAGGATCTCCCATGCGGAGAGCTGCTCGATGATCGGGTCGCCGCGCAGCGTCTGCACCCCCTCCTCGGCGTACCGCTCGGCCTTGATGAGGTCGCGCACGAACTTCGGCGTCATCTGCTCGGCCGCGCGCTGCGTCTCGCCCTGTCCAAGCAGGCCCATGGCGCGCGGGATGTTGAGGAAGATGCCGATGCTCGGCCCGGCCGCCTGCTCGAGGTAGTGGAACGCAAGATCCTTGCCCTCCAGCTCGACGTCAGGCGAGCGGACCCAGAGCTCGCCAAGCCCGGTGCGGCCGGCGATGTCCAGACCGGTGGTCGGGTTGAAGGCGCCCTTGGCGGCGAACGGCGCGGCGGAGCCGAGGTTCTCCGCGAGCCACTTGCGGAACTCGACCTCCGGGTTGTACGGCTCGTCATCGTCACCGAACAGGCCGTGCGCCGCCGACAGCGAGGCGATCACCATCGAATAGCCGGGAAGGCCGATCGCGCCGGCAAACAGGCTGGTCATGCCGATCGTACCGAAGAGCTTTGTCGCCGCCTCTCGGCGGATCTCCTTGGATTCCCCTTTCAGCGTCTGGTGCAGGTTCCGCCACAGGAAGTAGGTGACGTTCTGGCTGTACTGCCGGAACTGCAGCAGCACCTTGGCCACGTTGCTTCGCATGAACTCCGCGCGATTCGCGTTCGAGTAGTCGAAGTGCGACCCGAAGATCGCCTCGTAGGCGTACTCGACCGCAGCCTCGTGGCTGTACTTGCGCTCGCGTGCGAGGCGATATGCAGCGATGCCGGTCGACTCGCGGTTGAGTCGCTCGGCGTGGTGGTACAGGAAGCCGATCGCCGACATCACCTTCTGCGACCCCATCTTGATCGCCGAGTTGTCGCTGATCTCCATCAGCGAAGCCGTCATCGTTCGATCGATCGCGCCGGACTCTTCCATCTCTTCCAGTGCGCGGCCGAGGTCGCCGCCGTACTCGGCGTACAGCTTGTCCTTCGCCTTCTTGTTGAAGAACGAGTTGGCGTAGTCCTTAGTCGCCCTCGTGAGCGCGGCACCGCTGCGCGCCCAGCCATGCTTCGCCGCAAGCGTCGGCAGGGTGACGACCGCCATCTGGCTGGTGTTGATCAGCGCAGCGGCAGGGGACACGCCCAAGTACCACATGAAGCCGAGGCTGGTCATCCAGTTGGCGAGGCTGTTCTGGTCCGGCGCCATCATCCACTGGAAGCTGGAGTCGAGCGCCTTGACGATGTCGGCCGCCTTGTTGCCATCGGGCGCGCGCTCCGTCGCGTGCTTGACCATCTTCTGCAGCAGCTCAGCCATCTTGTAGCTGTGGCGAACGCGAGCAAGCTGCTTGCCGCCATGCGCCATCTGGGTGGCGAAGGCGCGCAGTGCGTCCTGCGAGAATCCGGGCGTGCCCTTGCGGTGGATGAAGTGCTTGCGAACCGACTGTTCGGGAAGGGTCTGCAGGTACATCTGCCAGATGCCGTCGGTGATCGCGTCGGCGACGCCGGCCGTGATCTCGCCGGAGTCCTTCTGCGCATCGATCAGCTTGGCGATGTCACCCATGAATCCAGCGCTCGGACCCATCGCAGACTTCAGGCCGCGGATCGACTTGCCGGTCGTGACCGAGTAGCCAGCGGCTCGCAGGCGCGCGGCTTCAGCCGACTGATCCTGCTGGCGCTCGGTCATGACGAACTCGACCGTCTCATCGCCGCGCTTGGCGCGCACCCAGTACTCGCCGAATCGGGAGAGCGGGAAATAGACGCCCTTCACTCGGCCTGCTTCGAAATGCTGGCGCAGCTTGTCGAGCATCTCCCTCTTCTTCTTTCCGTCGACCTGCGCCTCCTCGATGCGGTCCTTCAGCGCCTGATAGAACTCGCTCTGGCGCTTGGAGTAGGAGTCGCGCGCGTCGATGTAGATCGACTGCAAGTCCTTGGGCAGCGCGTCCCAGCGGCGCCGAAGGTCGCGGTACGCTTTCTCATCCGCACCATCAGGCATCGGCTTGGCCGGGTCGATGCCGGCAATCGTGGCGTCATGCATCAGTGCCGCCATGTCCCCGGCAGCCTGACGCTTCCTTTCCCCGGCAAAAACCGACGCCGCGCTGGCCCAGTCCTCTGCAACCTTCTGCACGCTCCGGCGGCCTTTTCCGATCGGCGTGGTGATGTTTGCCGTGGCGTCGGCGTCGAGCCGGCGCGCGAGCTTTTCGAACTCGGTCGCAAGGTTGCTGCCGTCGGTGTTGAACTGGTCCTTTCCGACCTCGACGATTTGCTGCCTCGTCATGGCCTTCAGCCAAACCGGTCGCGCATCCGCGGCCTTGCCGCCCAGCCAAGCCGCACCGGGCACGCGCACGTCACTGGCGACAGGCGTTCGGCGGAACATGGCGCCGACCTCGCCAAGGCGTTCGGCAGCCTCCTGTGGGCGCTGGCGACGCGAGAACAGGGGCTGTCCACCAAGGACGGCATCGCGCATGTCGGGCGTGATCTCGACCGAGTGCTGCTCGCTCTGGATCTTCGCAGCAAGCGCAGCACGGGCACCATTCTCGGTGTAGCTGTACGAAGAAATGATGCCGTCTGGATCCATGACGACCCACTGGTCGCCGCCACGAAGCTTGGTCACCCGGAGTCCGTGGTCGTCTGGCGCCGTCCTGATGATCGACCTCGAAACCTCACCACCGAACTTCCGAGCCCACTTGCCAACAGCCTTCGGCAGGATTTTGTCGTAGAAGCCGCGCATACCTTCGCCACCCATTCGAAGGTCGCCGCCCTCGATGGCCGTGAATCCGGTGGCGTCGACAGGCCTGCTGATCAGGCTAGACGCGACGCCTTCGCCGACGAGGGACGGAAGCTCGTCCTTCGTCGCGCGGCGCCGATCAACAACATCACCATCCAAGCCGACGGCAATGAGCTGCTCGCTGCTCGGGCTGTAGTAGATCTTGCTCAGCTTCTGGCTGAGCGAGTAGCGATCGGCCTGCTGGTCGCCAGTCGCCCAAGCGATTTTGTCGAAGCCATTCTCGACAGCCCAGCGCGCGGCACGCTTGAAGGCAAGCATGGCCCACTCGTCGGTGCTCTTGAGCGGAGCGTCCGGTACACCAGATTCCGACACACTCGCTGCTGTCGAAAGCTCGTTCAGTCGATCCTCCTCGCCAAGCCATTCTGCAATCGAGGAGTCGGTGCGACCGAGCAGGCGCTCGAGCGAGGGCTCTGGCAGGCCCGCCTCAGTGGCGCGCTGGCGAAGACGCGGACGAAGCTGAGAGCGGTACTCATCCAAAGCTTTTCGAGCCGCAGTGGAGCCGCCCCGATAGCCACTCTTGCGCCCGGCCTGATGCCAGTCGCTCTGGATCTCTTCGATGAAGAGCGTCTTGTTGCCGCCGGCATCTTCGCGCTCGTTGAAGCGCATGTGGGCGAGGACGTTGGGCTGATCCCAATGCGAAGACTTGTAGTCTCTGCCGCTGCTCCGCATGGTTGCCGCGGCCCTTGTGATCGCCTCCTCAGCGGTCCGCCGGCCACCCTCTCTAGGGACGCCAAGAACCCACTTGCCGCGCGCGTCACGAACCGCCCAGATTGGCCCGGCCGCCGGATCTCCATCGACGGCTTCTGCAGTCCAGCCCGAGGTGTCAATGGGCGACGCCGGTAGCGTCAGCAGCAGCTCGCGGTAGTTCTTGCCGCCGTCGAGCTGGTATTCGCTGTATTTCGGCGCCGAGGCGGGATCGTCGCCTTGGCCAAACTGCAATCCATAGGACTCGGTGATGTAGCGCTCGACACGGCGAATCACCGGCTGGAAGTCAGCCTGTACCTCAGACGGCTCACCATCGAACTGCTCAGACCACACTACGTTCCCGCTGTCGTTGAGCTCGTAGGTGCCGTCGGCATAGCCCTCGATCACAAGGTATTCGACCTTGTCCTCGATCGCCGACGGGATCTGCACCGAGTAGGCCTCGATTGGCGCCCTATCGGGATCCTCGTAGTCGTCGGTGTAGACCTCCTGCTCGTAGAAGTCGTCCATGTTCAGTCGGCCTGACGCAGGCCGGCCGCCAAGAACGACCTCGTCGACCTGAACCTCGTTCGACCTCACGAAATCGACAAGCTGCTGCTTCGTGATATCGCCTTTCTGGGACGCAAGCCATTCGTCGACGCCCATCCAGTCGCGCTCGGACTGCTTGAACTCGCCGCGGCGAACGGCACCATCGAGCCACTGCTTGTAAGCCGAAGCGCCGGCCTTCTTCGGCATGGTGCCGGCTTCGACCGACCTGATCATGGCCGAGTAGAACGGCTTCTGGATGACGCGAGAAAAGCTGACCCTCGAATCCGAGGCGCGCTGCTTGCGGAGCTTGTCGAGGCGCTTCGCTGCGCGCTCTACTTCTTTCGGGTCAGGGAATCCAGCAGGCGTCGCTGCTTGGCCTTGAGCTCCGGGCTCTTCTTGTCCGGCAGGGTCATTGCTCTCGTCGCGAGATCCAATGTCGTATCCGGCTTTTCCGAGGATCGTTGCGTACTGCGCTTCATGGAACAGGTCTCCGAATGCTGGCGTTGCGCCAATGAGGTCGTCGGTGATCGCGCCGTCGAGCACGAGCTGCACGGCGGAACGGCTTTCGCCCTTCGAGCTGGCCAGCTCGTAGGTGGTCTTCGCCCACGACCACACGGTCTCCTGCACTTCGGCGGGCGTCCACGTCTCGCCGGTCATCTTGGTCAGGATCTCGGCGGCCTGCCGCGTGCGCGCGGACATGGCGAGGTAGCCCGGACCCTTGCCGGGGTCGCCACCCTTGGTCAGGCTGCCGCTGAAGATGGTCTGGTCGACGAGCGCGTAGTTCGCCATCCACGCATCGTTGGTCACCTCGTTGACGAAGCCGCGCAGGTTCAGCATGAAGCTGTTGACCTTCGGGCCAGAAATCACCAGCGACTCGATGTCCTCGCTGGCCAGCGCGCGCACACTGTTGTTGATCCACGCGCCGAGCACGCTGTCCTCGCCCTTGCTGCCCTGCACCGACCGCCCCATGATGCGGACGATCTCCTGCCTGTCCGTCGGCCGTCCGGCCTCGGACCAGTTGGCCCAGATGTTCAGCGCGTTGAGCAGGTTGTTCTCGACGCTGGTCTGTGGCGAGGTCGCGGCAAGCAGTCCGGCAAAGCGCGGCGCATCGTAGCCGAACACGCGGAGCATGGCGGCAGAGCTTTCTGCGTACCACCCGCGCTTGGCCTTGCCGGCGAGCGCGACATTGGCCATCTCCGTCGCGGACGGCAGCCCCTTCATGATGTCGACGAACTTCTGCGCGGTGTCGCGGCGCAACTTCTGCAGTTCCGACTCGGTCAGGTAGCGCGAGGCGCGCCCAGCAACCTGCGCCGGCGATCGCGAGAAATTGACGTCGCCACCGGTGCGTCCGCCGCCAGATCGAACATGCGCCGACGCATCGGAGATCATCCGAGACAGGTCGGCCTCACTGAAGTCCAGCTTGATGCCGAGCGACCGGAAGAAAGTGCGGAGCGCGCCCATCACCTTCGACACAACGTCGCTCTTGACGCCTCGCTCGGCCATGATCGCGATGGCCTCCTTGGCGATCGTCGCGTCGTCGGCGTTGTATCCGCCGGCGCCATCGCTGTAGCGCGACTCGACTTCGGCAAAAATCTCCGCCATCTCGCCGCGGTCGCGCATGGCGAGAACATCCAGCATGACCTGATCGAACCTCTCCCCGAGCATGCCCTCCATGCCGAAGTGGCCGATGCCTTCGTGGGCGAGAACGCGAAGCGCGTCGGCTTGCGAATCGATCATGTTGGCGACGAGGTAGATGGCCTCGCCATCGATCACACCATCGACACCGTCCTCGACAAATCCGGGCGCGCTGCGAATCGACTCGGGAAGATCTTGCGTCGAGTCGACGACGCGAACCGGCACAGCCCAGTCCTTCGTGATGCGGCCGATCGATGCGCGCAGCGCCTCGCCGCGCATGCGGCCGGAGGCGGGCTTACCGGCGCCGACGCGCGAGAGGCGAACCGACTGGGCGCCATCGAGCGGAACAGGTCGCGTGTTGAGCAGGGCGATCATTTCCCGGCCGGGCGTGTTGACGATCATCCCGTCAAAGCCCTCGTCGATGATCGTCTGCTCGAGGGCGTTGTAGTACAGGTCGTCCGACTTGATGCCGGCCAGACGGTCCTTGAGGCCGCGCGGGTCCGCGTTGAGGTCGTACAGATTGTCGAGCTGGACGCGCACAACATCCGCCCGGCCAACAACGGACTCGCCGCGCTGGGCAAGCGCTGAGTCGTCCGGGTAGAAGTAGAGCCGGTTGCGCAGGCCGCGCTGCTCGGGCTTCAGCTTCTTCAGGCGGGCGAACTCCGCGCCGCGGTGGTTGGTGCCGTAGTGCCTGCCGTCGAGGCTCGTCAGCCCCGCGGTGTTGGAGTAGTGGCGCGCGACGGCAGCGACGGCGTCGGGCTGGACGGGGCGGTCGCTGAAGCTCTGTCGAGGCTTTGCTTCCGCGCGTCGCGCAGCGCCTCCTCGCCGCGCTCCATCGCCTCGGCCATCGGGTCGCGCGGCTTGGCGCGAGAACTGGGCTTGCTGGTCACGCTGATTCTCCTGAGGCATGTCGGGCGCGCGGCCTTCCTGCCAAGTCCACTCCGGCATCAGGCCGGTTTTCTGTTCGGCGAAGATGGTGTCTTCGACCTTGGCCGCGCGGTTGCTTTCGCCGTACGGACCATAGTTCAACCACGAGTTCTGGCCGCGGGTCTCGGTGGTGATGGCGGCGACCGCCGGGCCGGTGAAGAGCCGAACGTGCGCCTGCCACGCATTCTCTTCGCCCTGCGCGCGGAAGCCGGCACCCTCGAGGCCGTGGCCGAAGGCATCGTGCACCGCCCGGAACAGGTCGTTCGCCAGCACCGCGCGCTCGACGCCATTCTGGTCCGGCCAGCGCAGGCCGGTGTCGGCGAGCATGGGATTGTCGTCGACAGCGCCGGCGGTCACGCCCTCCGTGCCGAAGCCATCGTAGGTGCCGTAGACGGCCATGCGCTTGTTCTGGCGCAGGTCGCGCATGGCGTTCCACGGGTTACCCTCGTAGGGATCCGTGGCAGAGTCGAACAGGGTGAAGCTGTAGCCGGCAGCGGCGAGCGCATCGTACTGCGCGCGCGTCTGGCGAATGAGGTCGTCGTAGGCCTCGCGCACCGCGGGATCCTGCGGTGCATGCGGCATGGCCTCGTAGGCAGAGGCGATGCGCGCTGCGCGCTCGGGGTCGACCTTGACGAACTCCGCCTGACGACGCAGGTCGGTGCCGGCGCTGCGCGCGTACTGCTCCGCTACATCGACGAGTCCGGGGTCGGGACCGACGACGCTGCCTGCGACGCGAGGGGCGCCGGGGAGCGGGGCGTTGCGAGACGTCGCACCGCTTCGCGGCGCTTCGCCTCGGCCAGCGTCGCCTGCTCCGGCGTCTCCTGCTCGTCCGACGGCTCCGCCGGTAGGCCCGCCTTCTGGCGCAGGCTGCTGCGCTTCTCCCGCAGCGCCAGATCGAGCGCCGCCGGGTCGTTCGCCAAGCTGTCCAGCTTCAGGCGCTTGAGCCGCGCTTCCTTCGACATCGGTTTTCCCCCTGTTCTTGCTGGTGTCGACGCCAGCATCGGCAAGATCGAGGATGTCCTCGACGCTCTGGCTGGCAGTGATCGGCGACGTGCCGAAGTGGAAGCCGACGCCCTTCTCGGTGCGCCCTTCCTTCGTGTGCGGGACGTTAGCAAATCCCGAACGCTCGGCATAGGCCCGCGCCGCCTCGCTCGCGCGCTCGAGCGCCGCGCCGACCTCCTGCTCGCTGGCGTTCACGACGACGTAGCCAAGCTCGTCGCCGCCAGTCCGCAGCGGAATCACATCGCCGCCGGTCTTGCGCAGCTCGTTCAGTGCCAAGTCGGTCAGGGCGCGGAAGTCCTTGTTGGCCTTCGAGGCGTTGTTCTTGTGGAACGTGTTCAGGCCGCCGAGGTTGAAGATGTCGGCCGACACGAAGGTGGCCGGCTCGCTGGTCCTTGCGACGTGCTCGATCGCGCGCTTGACCGTGGCCGCCTTCATCCCGCCGACGCGGCCATCGAATGCGCCGGTGACGTCGTCGACCTGCGCACCGCGGATCTCCGGGTCGCGGGCCATCTCGCGCGCGACATCGGGCGCCACGCCCTTGCGGATGAAGGTCTGCTCAAGCCCCTGTCGCTCGACGGCGTCCGGGTCGGCGAAGGTCTGGCGCGACGCCGGCGCTGGCGCCGGCTCTGGCGCTGGGCGCACAAGGCCGAAGCCGCCCGGCACCTTCGTAGCCTGCATGCCCTCGTAGGCCTTGTTCAGGCGGATCGCCGCCTTGGCCGCCAGCTCGGTCTTGAACGGCTCGCCGCTCTTGGCCAGCGTCGGCGCTGCGGGCGCAGGCGCCTGCTGCGGGCTGATCCCCTGCCGGGCCATCTCCTGCTCTGCCCAGCGCGCGGCTTCGGGCGTGCCGGCGCGCGCCGGCGGCACAGAGGGCTGGCCGCGCTGCGCTGGCGTGCGCGCCTCCCCGGAAGCGTCCACGACCACCGGGCCGCCGGCCGGATCCACGCCGGGCTGGTAGGGCAGGGCGGGCCGCGGCGGGCCGGCGAGCTGCTTGACCGGGGAGAACTCGGCGTCAACCGGCTGCCCCGCCGGCTGGCGCGGAGCCGGAACCATCTCGCGCCCGGTCGTCGCCGGCACCATGCCCGTGCCCGGTTGGCGCGCAACCGCCTCGGCAATGCCTACGCCCGCAGCGGGCGCCTCGCCAAGCGCGCCGGCAGCGGCGCCAGCATTCACTGCGCGCGCCATCGGACCCTGAGGATCGGGGAAGGGCGCGGCGGCAGCCTCGGGCACCACGTTAGGGGCGGCGCCATCCGGCGCATCGGCAAGGTCCGCCGCGCGGGCCTGTTCGAATGCGGCGCGCTCCTCCGGCGTGAAGTCAGCGCCAAGGGTGTCGGCGCCGCCGGCGCCCGACGGCTGGCCGGGCGGCGACACGGCAGCGCCGATGGCGTTCAGTGGGCCACCGATCGCCGCGCCAAGCGC
>JBOFQO010000129.1:0-3038 GCA_051660925.1 Silanimonas sp.
CACTGGCGCCCTGTTGCGCCTGCGCAGTGAGGACGAGCTGGCCGTACTGCTGGGCCACGAGTTCGCGCACTACCGGCAGCGCCATTCGCTGCAGCAGTGGCAGGCCACGAAGCGGAGCAGCGCCGCACTCGGCACGTTCGGCGTGGTGACGCTGGGCGCGGGTGTCGGGCTGGTCGGCAGCGTCGCGCAGCTGGCCGGCGTCGCGGGCCTGTCTCGGTTCTCGCGCGAACACGAACGCGAAGCCGACCGGCTCGGTGTGGAATTCGCCGCCGCGCAGGGCTATCGGCCGGAGGCCGGCCTCGCGATGTGGGAGCGCCTCGCGCGCGAAGAAGCCGCCACGGTCGGCCGACGCCGAAACCCGATCTTCGCCAGTCATCCGGAGACCGACGAGCGCGTCGAGGACAACCGTCGTATGGCTGCGACAGCGCCCGCCCCCGGGGTCGGCACGAGCAACGACGCAGCCGACGGCCGCGCGCGCTATCGAGCCGCCATCACCCCATTCCTCGACCGCTGGCTGGCGCAGGAGCTCACGCGCCGCCGCTACGCCGCGTCCATCCAGATGATCAGCGAGCTGCACGCCGACGCGCCGCTGGAGTGGCAGGGCCGCACCGCGCACTACCTCGGCGAAGCGCATCGGCTGCGCCGCGGCGAGGGCGACGCAGCCAAGGCGGCCGCGCTGCATGCCGAGGCCGTGCAACGGGTGGACGCGCCGGCCGCCGCCTTCCGCGAGCACGGCTACGCGCGCCGCGCCTCTGGCGACACTCCGGGCGCGCGCGACGCGCTGTCGCGCTATCTCGCGCTGGCCCCCGAAGCGCCGGACCGTGCTTTCGTCGAACGCGACCTCGATGCCCTCCACCCATGACGCACTCCGCCCCAACGCTCCTGCAACCCGCCCGCCGAATTGCCCTCGTGGGCGCCGCGCTCCGCGTCACCATCACGCTGTCGCTGCTGCTCCTGCTCACCGCCTGTGCCACCGGCGGCAAGCTGCAGACCGCCGGCCGCACCGAGGTGCTCGGCCTGCAGTTCCAGACCTCGCTGGACTGGGCCCGCTACAGCGGCCCGCGGCAGGAGACCTGGACGATCGACGGTACGGCACTCAACCAGCTGCGCCTGCTCACCGGCACCAAGCCACGCGAGCACGTGTTCCACCTCGGCCGCGAACGCCGCAACACGCCGCAGGGCGCGTGGTTCAAGCCCGGCCTGCGTCCGGATGAGCAGCAAGAGCTGCTGCTGGCGGCGCTGCGCGAACAGGGCTGGGCCGAGGTTGAGGGCGACGGGCTGCGCCCAGCGCGCTTCGGCACGATCGACGGCCTGCGCTTCGAGTTCACCATGGCCTCGCAGCGCGGCCTGCGCTACGCCGGCACCGCGGCGATGTTCGAGCGCGACGGCAAGCTCACAACGATCTACTGGCAAGCGCCGGTCGAGCACTACCACGCGCGCGACGCCGCGGCCGTGGCGGCGCTGATCGATTCCATCCGGCCGATCTGAGCGCTGGAAACGACGAAGCCGCCCGAAGGCGGCTTCGCGTGGGCTGCCTCGCGCGACGGATCAGCGCGCCGCCTCGTCCAGCACCTTATTCCACTCGGCCACGCGCTCGGCCTTGGCGGCCAACACGGCGTCGATGTCGCCGTCGAGCGTGATCTTGTCGATCTTGTCGCCAGTCTTGACGCTGTCGACGACCTCCTGCCCGGCCAGCACGGTGCCGAACACGGTGTGCTTGCCGTCCAGCCAGGGGGTGTCGACGTGGGTGATGAAGAACTGGCTGCCGTTGGTCTTCGGGCCGGCGTTCGCCATCGAGAGCACGCCGCGCTTGTGCGACAGGCCGGTGCCGACTTCGTCCTCAAAGCGGTAGCCGGGGCCGCCGGTGCCGCGGCCGTCGGGGCAGCCGCCCTGAATCATGAAGTCGGCGATGACACGGTGGAAGTTCAGGCCGTCGTAATACTTGCGGCGCACCAGGTTCACGAAGTTGGCGACCGTCAGCGGGGCCTTGTCGGCGTGAAGGGCGACCTGGATCGGACCGCGGGCGGTGTGGAAGGTGGCGGTGATGGTGCTCATCGGCGCGCTCCGGCGTGCGGGAAAGGGCGCGCAGTGTAGCGCTGTCGTCCGGGCGGTCGTGCCGGCCGCCAGCGCACCCGTGGCTCCCAGCCGCCCTGCCCCGGTCGCTTCGGCCAGCGGCCCCGGCGGGTCGGCCCGCGTTAACGTCCCGTCAATCTGGCCCGGTATACTCGCCGGCTTCCTTTCCCGCCGAGCCCCGAGCGCCCCCGAGGCGCCACCGCAGCCATGTCCATCGAGAACCTGCGCAACATCGCCATCGTCGCCCACGTCGACCACGGCAAGACCACCCTCGTCGACTGTCTGCTGAAGCAGTCGGGCACGCTCAGCGAGCGCACCGTGCTCGCCGAGCGCGTGATGGACAGCAATGACCAGGAAAAGGAGCGTGGCATCACGATCCTCGCGAAGAACACCGCGATCACCTGGCAGGGCAACCGCATCAACATCGTCGACACCCCGGGACACGCCGACTTCGGTGGCGAGGTCGAGCGCGTGCTGTCGATGGTCGACTCGGTCCTCATCCTCGTCGACGCGATGGACGGCCCGATGCCGCAGACGCGCTTCGTGACCCAGAAGGCCTTCGCGATGGGCTTCAAGCCGATCGTCGTGGTCAACAAGATCGATCGCCCCGGCGCACGCCCGGACTGGGTGATCGACCAGGTGTTCGACCTGTTCGACAAGCTCGGCGCCACCAATGAGCAGCTCGACTTCCCGATCGTCTACGCCTCGGCCCTGCACGGCTACGCCAGCCTCGACGACTCGGCACGCGAAGGCGACATGACCCCGCTCTACGAAGCGATCATGAAGCACGTGTCGGCGCCGCCGGTGGCGGCTGAGGGCCCGTTCCAGATGCTCATCAGCCAGCTCGACTACAGCAACTTCGTCGGCGTGATCGGCATCGGCCGCATCCAGCGCGGCACCGTGAAGAAGAACATGCCGGTCACCGTGATCGGCCGCGACGGCAAGAAGCGCAACGGCAAGGTGAT
>JBOFQO010000130.1:0-5402 GCA_051660925.1 Silanimonas sp.
GGCTTCGACATCGCCGAGGTCCGGCCAGAAAGGGAACAGGTCGTGGACGACGAAGGCGGTCGGCAGTCCTGTTCGCAGCACGTCGAGCGTCGTGCCGATCAGGGACGAGACGCGAAGCGCCGACACGCCGAAACTGTCAAGTGCGTGCGACAGCGCCGCATGCACGGCTGGATGGCTTTCCGCCATATCGCCGACCGGCGGATCGCAGGCCCATTGGCGAATCGGGCAGGCGTCGAGGTCGACATGCAGCGCGACGCGCTGGCCGAAGCCGCGGCGTCTGTCGCCGCTGCTGACGAGTGCGAGATGCAGGGCATCCGGGTCGTCGCGCATCTGGTCGGCGACAAAGCGCGAGACCCCGCCACCCCAGTTGTGCAACACGTGGAGGATGACCGGCTGGCTGTGGCGACCGGCGCGCGTCGGCGGCGATCGACGCAGCGCGAGGCGGCCGGGGCGCCAATCGGGATCGATGATGCCGACGTCTTCCGGGCTGGCGATCGCGCGTTCGAGGCCGAGAGCCGCGGCGAGATGGGGAAGGCGTCGGGCGCTCACCGCGCTCGCGTCACCCCCGTCGACGATGCGCCGCGCCGCAGCGCGCGTCCAAAGCGCGCAGCGCGGGTCGGGGCGGGCTGGGAGGGCGACGTGCGGCGCCCAGGTCCAGGCTTCGAGGACGGCATCGACGTCATCGGTGAGGTCCCACGCGTCGATGACCTCGCGGATCGACACCGGGCTCACGGCGTCGACATCGGCCAGCGCCTCGAGTGCCTCCGCCATCTGGCCGATGGTGAATGCGTCCGGCATGGTGCCCTGCGCGACGATCAGCAGGGTCGGCGCGTCGCTCGCCGCCAGGGCCTCGCGCAGTCGCGCGGCCCAGCCCAGCCCGGGATCGCCTTCGAAAACGCCGATCCCGTCATGTCGTGCCGCCGGCAGCGTCGCGGTGTTCAAGCAGGGGTCAAGGGGGGCTGCGCTAGACTGCGGGATCCCGATTATCGCTTGGTTGCCGCTTGGTTTCGCGCCCTTCCCCCAATTCCCTCGCCCGCTTCAAGCCGCTGCTGCGCTATGGCCTGTGGGGTTCGCTGTTCCTGCTGGCGCTCGGCCTCGGTTTCGGCATCCCGGTGGCCCTGGTGCTTGACCGCGAGGTGCGGGCCGAATTCGAGGCCCTGACCTGGCAGATCCCGACGCGGGTGTTCGCTCGGCCCCTGGCGCTGGCCGAGGGCGAGCCGATGAGCGTCACCGCGCTGCAGCAGGAGCTTGAGGCTGCGGCCTTCAGCGAAGGTGACGGGCGCACGCCAGGCACCTTCAGCCGCGAGGGCGCCACCTTCCGCATCGCCACCCGCGGCTTCCGTGACGTTGAGGGCCCGGTCGACCCCGCCCGCGCGGAGGTGGTGATCCGCGGCGAGCGCGTGGTTTCGGTGAAGCGCAGCGATGGCGGCGGCCCAGGCTTCGTGCTCGATCCGGCGCGCATCGCCACCCTTTACGGCGCCAAGCAGGAAGAGCGCGAGCTGATCCGCCTCGACGACGCGCCGCCCCTGCTGGTGGCCGGCCTGCAGGCCGTCGAAGACCGCAACTTCAAGCATCACATTGGCATCGACCCCTGGGGCGTGCTGCGCGCGATGTTCGTCAACATCAAGGAAGGCGAGCTTGAGCAGGGCGGCAGCACGCTGACGCAGCAGCTGGTGCGCAGCCTGTTCCTGAGCAATGCGCGCACCGCGACGCGAAAAGCCAAGGAAGCCGCCTACGCGCTAATCATTGAAGCGCGCTTCGACAAGCGCCGCATCCTTGAGACTTACCTGAACCAGGTTTACCTCGGACAGCAGGGCGGGCAGGCCATCCACGGCGTGGGTGCGGCCTCGCGCTTCTGGTTCGGCCGCGACGTCGGCACGCTGAAACCGCAGGAGATCGCCCTGCTGGTGGCGATGGTTCAGGGCCCGTCGCACCACGACCCGAGGCGATTCCCGGAGCGCGCCAAAGCGCGCCGCGACCTCGTGCTCGGCGTCTTCCACGACACCGGACTGCTCACCGAAGCGCAGCGCGATGCGGCGCGAAAACAACCGCTCGGTGTGCTGGCCCGCCCCGGCCTCGCGCGCAACCGCTATCCCGGCTTCCTCGATCTCGTGCGCCGCCAGCTGGCCAGCGATTACGACGCCGAGGCGCTCACCGGCGCTGGGCTCACCGTGCACACCACGCTGGCGCCTTCGGCGCAGCGCGACGCTGAGGCCTCGGTTGCCGCGGCGCTTTCAGCGCTCGACAAGGCCGATCGCCCGGCGCTGCAGGCGGCCCTCGTGCTGACCGACGCGCAATCCGGCGATGTCCGCGCCATCGTCGGCGACCGCAACGCCAACCAGCCGGCCTTCAACCGCGCGCTCGACGCCCGTCGCCCAGTCGGTTCGCTGCTCAAGCCGATGGTCTATCTGCTGGCGTTGGCGCAGCCCGGGCGCTGGTCGCTGGCCTCGCCGATCGACGACGGCCCGGTCCAGATGCGCTTGCCGAATGGCCAGGACTGGACGCCGAAGAACTCCGACGGCCGCAGTCATGGCGTGATGCCGCTCAGCGACGCGCTGGTCTACAGCTACAACCAAGCCACGGTGCGGCTGGGTATGGATGTTGGGCCGGAGCGTTTGGTCGCGCTGCTGAAGGCCTTGGCGGAAATCGACGCCGAACCGAACCCCTCGCTGATCCTCGGCAGCGTCGATCTGTCACCGTTCGCGATGGCGCAGGCCTACCAGTTCCTTGCCTCGGGTGGCCGCATCCAGCCGCTGCGCGCGGTGCGCGGCGTACTCTCGCCGGAAGGCGACTCGGTAACGCGTTACGACGGCCGCAAGGAAGACGCGCAGGACGGCGACGCGGTGGCTGCGCGCCTGGTCACCCTGGTGCTGCAGGATGCGGCGAAGCGTGGCACGGCGCGCGCGCTGGCCGGCGGCCAAACGGCGGATCTCGCCGCCGCCGGCAAGACTGGCACCAGCAACGATGGCCGCGACTCCTGGTTCGCCGGCTACACCGGCAGCCACCTCGCTGTGGTGTGGGTGGGCAACGACCGCAACGAGGCCACCGGTCTGTATGGCGCCACCGGCGCGATGAAAGTCTGGCAAGGCCTCTTCTCGACGCTGCCGAGCGCGCCGCTGCAGCCGGGCGAGCAGGGCATCGAATGGGCCTACGTCGCGCAGGGGCAATTTGCCACGACGGAATCCGAATGCACGGGTGCCCGCCGCTATCCTTTTGTCGCAGGCTTTCTGCCTGCCGAACACCTGAGCTGCGTCGAACGCGGCCTTCTTGATTTCTTTGGTTTTGGAGCGGACGGCGAATGAGGGACAACACGACAGCGCGCGTTTTCGGTTGGGCAACGGTCGCCGTGGCCGCTGCGTGGCTGGCTGGTTGCGCCAGCGCTCCGGCCGAGCCGCCGACGCCTGCGGGCCCCGCGCCGCTCACCGACGCGCAGATCGTCGAGGCCACGCAGGCCGCGGGCCGCGACGGCGTCGAACTGGTGGTCACGCCGCTCATCGATCCGCACGTCGAGGACCTGCGTGATCGCGCCGAAAGGGCGCAGGCGGCGAATCGCCCGCAGCGCGCTGATCGCGAACTGGTGAAGGCGCTCGCCATCACTCCGGACGACCCCGATCTCCTCCAGTGGCGAGCGGAACTCGCCGTGCTGCGCGAGGCGCGCGACGAGGCCGAGGCCTTGGCCAAGCAGAGCATCGCCCTCGGTCCGAAATCCGGCCCGCTGTGCCGCCGCAACTGGACGCTGGTGAAACTGCTGCGCGAGGCGCGCGGCGAAACCGAGAACGCCGCTTCCGCCGCGGCCATGCTCGAACGCTGCACGATCGCGCCGCCGGTGCGGATGTGACGGCCGAGGCCGCCACGTCCGGCGGCCGTGTGCTGCCGATGCTGACGGCCCGCGCCCTCGACGAGGGCGGCGCGCTGGCGAGCGCCATTCCCGGCTACGCGCCGCGGCCGGCGCAGCAGCGCCTGGGCGTCGCCATCGCCGAAGCCATGGCCGACCGCGAGGCGCTGGTGGCCGAAGCCGGCACCGGCACCGGCAAGACCTACGCCTACCTCGTGCCGGCGCTGCTGTCGGGCCAACGCGTCATCGTCTCCACCGGCACCAAAGCCCTGCAGGACCAGCTCTACCACCGCGACCTGCCGAAGGTGCGCGAAGCGCTCGGCCTGGGCCTGCGCACGGCACTGCTGAAGGGCCGCAGCAATTATCTGTGCCTGCAGCGCACCGAGCTCGCCAAGGGCGCGCCGGTGTTTTCCGGCCGCGAGCAGATCGCGCAGTTCGAGCGCATCGTCGCCTGGAGCAAGCGCACGCGCCGCGGCGACCTCACCGAGATCGAGGATCTGCCGGAGGACTCGCCGATCCGCGGCCTCGTCACCTCGACGGTCGAGAACTGCCTCGGCAGCGAGTGCCCGTTCTGGCAGGACTGCTTCGTGGTCAAGGCGCGCGCCGAGGCGCAGGCCGCCGACCTCGTCGTCATCAACCACCACCTGTTGCTCGCCGACCTCGCCATCAAGGAGGAAGGCTTCGGCGAGATCCTGCCCGGTGCCTCGGCCTTCGTGCTCGACGAGGCGCACCAGCTGCCCGATCTCGCCACGCAGTTCTTCGGCGAATCGGTGTCGGCGCGGATGCTCATCGACCTGACCCGCGACGCGCTCGGCGCCTGCGGCAAGGTCGCCGGCAGCCTCGCCGCCGTGTCGCCGGCGGTGCGCGAACTCGAAGCCGCCATCCGCCTGCTGCGCGCCCAGTGTGAGGGCCTGCCGCAGCGCGGTACCCTGACCTTGCTGCTCGACCACCATCCGGATATGCCGGCGCTGGTGCGCACGCTGCATGTCGCGATGCGCGGCCTGGCCGAGGCGATCACGCCGATGAAGGAGGCCGCGCCGGAATTCGCCGCGGTGCTGACTCGGCTGGAGCTCTTCCAGACGCGGCTGGCCACCTGGGCCGAAGGCGCGCTGGGCCTGCTCGATGACGACGATCGCGACGAGGCCCCGGCGGGCGTCGCTCGCGCGTCGACGCGTGGCGATGAGGGTGACGACGGCGCAGGCGATGATGCTCGCGCAATGCCCACCGCCGCCTCGCACGGCGAAGTGCGCTGGTTCGAGCTGACCCAACGCGGTTTCGCGTTCTCGATCACGCCGCTCGACGTCGCGGGGCCGCTGCGGCGCTATCGTGAGCAGAGCCGCGCAGCGTGGATCTTCACTTCGGCGACGCTGGCCGTCGGCGGCGACCTGAAGCACATCGCGTGGAAGCTTGGCCTCGACGCGCCGCGCACCCTGCTCGAGCAGAGCCCGTTCGACTGGCGTACGCAGTCGCTCGCCTATGTCCCGCCGCACCTGCCCGCGCCTTCCGCCCGCGACTACACCGAGCGCGTCGTCGCGGTCGTGCGCCCGGTGCTGGAGGCCTCGAAGGG
>JBOFQO010000131.1:0-4500 GCA_051660925.1 Silanimonas sp.
TGCCGTCCGCCCCGCCGTCCGCCCCGCCGTCCGCCGCGCGCCCCACGCGTGCCGCTCAGCGCCTGCTGCTGGTCCTCCTCGCCGCCCTGTGCCTCGGCGGCTGCGCCACGTCGCCCACGGGCCGCAGCCAGTTCATCGCTGTCAGCGACGCGCAGATGGACCAGCTCGGCGCCACCTCGTTCGAGCAGATGAAGCAGAGCGACAAACTCTCGCGCGATGCCGGCAAGGTCGCGACGGCGGTCTGCGTGGTCGATGCCCTGCGCGTGGCCCTGCCGCCGCAAGGCCAGCGCGTCAACTGGGAAGTGCAGGTCTTCGCCGACACCAACCCCAACGCCTTCGCCTTGCCGGGTGGGAAAGTCGGTGTCAACACCGGCATGTGGACCGTGGCGAAGACGCAGGACGAGCTCGCCGCGGTGATGGCGCATGAACTCGCCCACGTGCTGTCGCGGCACGCCGCCGAGCGCGTCTCGCAGCAGATGGCGGCCGGCGTCGCGCTCGAGGCCGCACAGGCTTACAGCGGCTCGCGTACCTCGCCGGAGAACACCCGGTTGCTGATGGGCGCGCTGGGCCTGGGCGCGCAGCTCGGCGTGATGCTGCCGTTCTCGCGCGTGCACGAAACCGAAGCCGACGTGCTCGGCCAGCGGATCATGGCCGAAGCCGGCTTCGACCCCGCCGGCGCAGTGAGGCTTTGGCAGGGGATGATTGCCGCCAGCGATGGCGGCCGTGTGCCGCAGATCCTGTCCACGCACCCCGACCCGCAGAACCGCATCGCCGCGCTGCAGGCTCGCGTGCCGGAGCTGCAGCCCATCGCGGCGCAGGCTCGGGCCAATGGCAGAAGGCCGGCGTGCCGGATGTAGCGGAGGCTTGGCGCGGTCGCGCGGTGGCGTGACCGCGCGAGGCCTCAGACGCTCTCGATCCGATCCACCTTCTGGAACCCGCGCGGCAGCATCTGGCCGCGGCTGGCGCGCGCGCCCTCGTAGGCCTGCAGGTCGCGCCAGCTCAAGCTGAGTTTCCGAGCGCCGCAGAACAGCGTCGCTTCGCCCCCGTTGCGCACGACGGCGAGCGCAACCACGGTCTCCTCGCCGCTCTTCAGCTTCGCCGGCGGGATCTGGATCAGCTTGTTGCCCTTGCCCTTGTCGAGTTCCGGCAGGTCCTTCAGCGGGAAGGCCCGCAGATGGCCGGCGGTCGTGACGCTGACCACCCACTCGGTGGCGGGGTCGTTCACCGGCACCGGTGCCAGCACCGCGGCGCCCGCATCCGGATTGAATAGCGCTTTGCCGGCCTTGTTTCGGCCGACGAGGTTCTCGAAGCGCGTCACGAAGCCGTAGCCGTACGACGACGCCAGAAGGAAGCGCTGCTCGTTCTCACCGGCCAGCGTGGCCACCATCTGCGCTCCGGCCGGCAGGGTGAAGCGGCCGGTGATGGGCTCGCCGTTGCCGCGCGCCGAAGGCAGCGTATGCGCGGCCGTGGAATACGCGCGGCCGGTGGAATCGAGGAAGGCCGCCTGTTGGTTGCTGCGGCCGCGGGCGAAGCCCTGCAGCGCGTCGCCCTCGCGATAGCTCAGGCCCGCCGGGTCGACGTCGTGGCCCTTGGCCGCGCGCACCCATCCCTTCTGCGACAGCACGATCGTGACCGGCTCGCTCGGCACCAGCTCGGTTTCGTCGATGGCCTGCGCGGCGCTGCGCGCCACCAGCGGGCTGCGGCGGGCGTCGCCGAACTTCTTCGCGTCCGCCAGCAGCTCATCCTTCAGCAGCTTTTTCAGTTTAGCCGCGCTTTCCAGCGTCGAGACGAGCTTCTCGCGCTCCTTGGCGAGCTCGTCCTGCTCGCCGCGGATCTTCATCTCCTCCAACCGCGCGAGCTGCTTCAGCTTGGTCTCGAGGATGTAGTCGGCCTGGTCGTCGGACAGGCCGAAACGCTGCATCAGGACGGGCTTGGGCTCGTCCTCGCTGCGGATGATGCGGATGACTTCGTCGAGGTTGAGGAAGGCGATGAGCAGGCCTTCCAGCAGGTGCAGGCGACGCTCGACCTTGTCGAGGCGATGCTTCAGGCGGCGCTTCAGCGTGCTGGTGCGGAACTGCAGCCACTCGCCGAGGATCGAGCGCAGCCCGCGCACCTGCGGGCGACCATCGAGGCCGATGATGTTGAGGTTGACGCGGAAGCTCTTCTCGAGGTCCGTCGTCGCCATCAGGTGGCCCATCAGCGCATCGATGTCGACGCGGTTGCTGCGCGGCACGAGCACCAGGCGCACCGCGTTCTCATGGTCCGATTCGTCGCGCAGGTCCTCCAGCCACGGCAGCTTCTTCGCGCGCAGCTGTGCGGCGATCTGCTCCATGATCTTCGACGGCGACACCTGGTAGGGCAGGGCCGTGACGACGATGTTCTGGCCTTCCTTGATGTACGTGGCGCGGGCGCGGACGCTGCCGTTGCCGGTCTCATACATGTTCAGCAGGTCGGCGGCCGGCGTGATGATCTCGGCCGTCGTCGGGTAGTCCGGGCCGCGGATGTGCTCGCAGAGGTCGCGCGTGGTCGCGTCCGGGTCGTCGAGCAGGCGCACGCAGGCGCTGACGACTTCGTTCAAGTTGTGTGGCGGCACGTCGGTGGCCATGCCGACCGCGATGCCCGTCGTGCCGTTCAACAGCAGGTGCGGCAGGCGCGCCGGCATCCACGTGGGTTCTTCCAGCGTGCCGTCGAAGTTCGCCGTCCACTCCACCGTGCCCTGGCCGAGTTCGCCCAGCAGCACCTCGGCGATCGGCGTCAGCTTCGATTCCGTATAGCGCATCGCCGCGAAGCTCTTCGGGTCGTCGCTCGAGCCGAAGTTGCCCTGGCCTTCGATCAGCGGGTAGCGGTACGAGAACGGCTGCGCCATCAGCACCAGCGCCTCGTAGCAGGCTGAATCGCCGTGCGGGTGGTATTTGCCGATCACGTCGCCGACGGTGCGCGCTGACTTCTTCGGTTTCGCGCCGGCGCCGAGGCCCAGCTCGCTCATCGCGTAGATGATGCGGCGCTGCACCGGCTTCAGGCCGTCGCCGAGGAAGGGCAGGGCGCGGTCGAGCACGACGTACATCGAGTAGTCGAGGTAGGCGCGCTCGGCGTACTCGTGCAGCGGGATCTGTTCGAAGCCGTGGAAACTGGGACGGGCGGGGTCGGTCATCGGAACGCGGGAAGCCGGTGGAGCGGGGCCGCGAGTTTACCGGGTCGGACGTCGCGGGCCCTGCGACGGGCGCCGCAGGCCTGCCCGACGTCCGGCCTGACTTCCGGCGCATTGACCCGGCCACGTGCGCGGCGCAGCGTCGACCAACCCTTAGAGGACGGCCGCCATGCCCCTTCAGCCCGCCCGATTCGCTTCGCTGCTCCTCCTCGCCCTGCTGCCGACCACGCTGCGAGCGGCCGAGCCGCCGCTCGCGCCGCCATCCCCGGCGCTGAGCGCGCTGGCGGAGCAGGCCATGGCCGCGACCGGCGCACGCGGGCTGGCCATCGCGGTGATCGACGACGGGCAGGTGGCGCAGGTCGGCGCCTGGGGCGAGCGCAATGCGAAGGGCGAACCGCTCACGGTGGACACGGTGATGTATGGCGCGTCGCTGACCAAGGCCATGGTGGGCTATCACGCGATGCAGCTCGTCGACGCCGGCCGGCTCGACCTCGACCGCCCGCTCGCCGAGTACCTTCCGAAACCGCTGCCCGAGTACGGCGACGTTGAGGACCGCGCCGACTGGTCGCCACTCGCCGACGATCTGCGGTGGAAGCAAGTGACCGCGCGTCACGTGCTGACGCACAGCGTGGGCTTCTCGAACTTCGGATTCCTCGAGCCCGACGGCCGCCTGCGCTTCCACTTCGACCCCGGCGCGCGCTACGCGTACTCCGGTGACGGCTTCATCCTGCTGCAGTTCGTGCTGGAAGCGGGCTTCGGCGTCGATTTCCTGGCCGCGACGCAGGAGAGCGTGTTCACGCCGCTCGGCATGGCGAGCACCAGCCTGCAGTGGCGGTCCGACTTCTCGGAGAACCTCGCCGACGGCTGGATGGCCGACGGCGCGGTCGAACCGCATGACGAGCGCAGCACGCCACGCGCGGCCGGCTCGATGGACACGACGATTACCGACATGGCGCGCTTCGCTGCGGCCTACGTGCGCGGCGACGGCCTGACGCCGGCATCGCGCGCGGCCTTGACCGCGCCGCAGCTCGCCATCACCACGCGCTCGCAGTTCCCAAGCCTGCAGCCCGAGCTGCCGCCGGAGGCGCGACGCACCGACCTCGCCGCTGGGCTGGGTGTGGTGGTGTTCGAGGGACCGCAGGGCCGCGCGTTCTACAAGGGCGGCCACAACGATTCCACCGGCAACACCTGGGTCTGCGTCGAGGCGACGCGCGACTGCGTGTTGATTCTCGCCAACGACGTGCGCGCCGAAGCGGCCTTTCCGGCAATCGTCGCGAACCTGCTCGGCGAGACCGGCGCGCCTTGGCGCTGGGAGTACGGCGAGATGGCGTTCTGGAACGACGGCGCCGCTC